>JBBSES010000193.1:0-8046 GCA_038239465.1 Gemmatales bacterium | reverse complement strand
CCTCGGCCGCCGCGTGAAGGCACGTTTTATAGCGTTCCGTTTACGTTTCGCGAAACGTAAACGGAACGCTATAAAACGTGCCTTCACGCGGCGGCCGAGGCTGTCTTCGGGGAGCGTACCTGGCAGGCATCGACGAGACCGCGGAAGAGTTGGATATCCAGTCCCGAGGCACTGGCGGAGGCGGGCTGCCACTGGACGCCGAGGCAAAACCAGCCGTCACCTTCCGGTTCGATGGCCTCGATGACGCCGTCGAGCGCCCGGGCGCTAACGAGAAAGCCGCGGGCCGGCCGTTGCACCGCTTGGCGATGTTCGCTGTTAACGACGACCTCGCCCTCGCCGTACAGGTCGGCGAGGCGCGTGCCGGCCTCGACGGTGATGGCGTGGCGCAAGCCTTTTTCGGGCGGGTGCCGATGCTGCAGCGCTTCCGGCAATTCGCGCGACAGGTCGGCGTGCGTGGTGCCGTTGAGTGTGTTGTTGAGGAGCAGCAATCCCTGGTCGATGGCCAGCAGGGGAATGCGATGCTGCCGACAGAAGCGCACGAGTTCGAGTTCGTCCTCGGCCTGGCGCGGCGTGGTGGCCAGCGACTCGGCGAGGATGACGCCGTCGATGCCGTGCAGGGCTTCTTTCCAGCAGTCGCCGGCGGGCAAGGGGCCGATGAGGACAGGCGTGGCCCCGGTGTGCGTGATGGCGCCCTGGTAGCCAACGGGCCAGAGGTTGAAGCCGCGCGGTTCGGAGGCGTTGCGATCGGTGCCGTAGATGGCGATGCGCGGGGTAGCAGCGGGCTGACTCATGGAGGACTCCTTTCCTCAAAGGGGCGGGAATTGGTTCAACTGGAGGAAGAGTATAACCCACGCAAGAGAGAACGCCAGGGAAATCCGGGAATAATTCGGGGGGAGGAGCGTGCTGGACAGCTTTTGACGGCGACGCTACAATTCAGGGGAAGTTCGGCAAATCGCCTTCTTTACCCGGTAGTGTAACGGTAGCACAAGAGATTTTGGCTCTCTTTGTCCAGGTTCGAATCCTGGCCGGGTAGTTCTGGAATAGCAAGGACTTACGTCAACCACCCATCTCCTCAACCGCCTTCCGTGGGACTATCTACCGCTAGCAATTCTTCCATCGCCATCACCGCCCGTTCTTGCATCCGTGGTAACGCATGGCCGTCATGCTTGAGCGTCGTGGCGATGTCCTCATGGCCCAGCCGCCTTCTCACGACGAGGATTGAAACGTCCTTCGACGGCAACAGCGGGGCCGAAGTGTGCCGCAACGTGTACGGCCGAGCGGGACGCAGGCCTGTGGGTACTGAAAATAGCATCCTTCCGGTACACGGTGGTTTTGGGCGCCGAAAATCGGCGCCGGGGTAGATGGAGTTCGCGGTTTATCAGGTGGGGAGGGCGTGACAAGTCTGTTTCAACCGTGCCAAAATAGTCGGGTTTGAACGTCGGCGCGCACCGCGAACGCCGAGTGAGATGGCCAAACGACCAATCACGCTACCCGAGTGTAGCGCCGATGCAGGCCACCGACCCGCGGAACGGAAAAACGCGGCAGCATTCGGGCGGTTCGATGGCCCGCATGAAGGGCGACTCTTCGCCGAGTCCCTGATGAGGCCTCGCCCCATGATAATATTCCAAATACGAAGTCATGAGCCGTTTCAGGTGCCGCTCGTTGAACACAATAACGTGCTCGAACAACTCGCGGCGCAGCGTGCCGACCATGCGTTCGACGTAGGGCGACTGCCGCAGGCAGCGCGGCGCGATGCGGAGTTCCTCAATGCCCATAACAGTCTGCAACCAAACGCCCCGATGTTTGCCGTAGATGCCATCGTTGTCATTGATGAAGCGTCGGCGGGCGATCCAGCGGAGGTGCGGAAAAGGCTCGCCGTCATCGGCGGCCTATTGGCCCTCGAAATCACTGAGGACGCGGAAGCATTGACGCAAGCTATTTTGTCCGAGGGCATACTTCCTCCGCAAGCCGTCCGAGACGGGGCCCATGTTGCGGTAGCGGCTATTCACGCCATCGACTACCTGCTGACCTGGAATTGCAAGCACTTGGCAAACGCCCAGATCGCGCGAAGAATAGCATCAGTCTGCACGCAGCTTGGGCACCGGATGCCGATCATTTGCACGCCCGAAGAACTCATGGGAGCCTGAAATCCATGTGGGAAGACCCTATCGTCGCGGCAGTCCATCGGACGCGCCAAAAACTCGCGGCGGAACACGACTTCGATGTGAAGGCGATCTTCGCGGACCTGCGCAAGCGTCAGGCCGCGTTGGGTGAGAGGCTCGTGCCCCAAAAAGGTCGGCCCGATCACGCGCCGCAGGTGATCGCGTCCATTCTTTCCTCTCCTGGGGTTTGACATCCATCGAGGCTAAGTCTTTAAATACCATCATGGGTGAGTAGCCTCAAATGAGCTTTTTCGCTCGATCGGTGGAGGGTGTGCGGATGCGTAGTCTCCGTTACTTGCCGCAGCCATGCACCGTAGAAGAGTTGCTGAGACGTATCGGGGAAGTGACGGTTTCCGATGATTGCTTTGAGTTGTGGGTGCCTAAATGTCTGACTCTCGAAGGTAAAGCGGTCGATGTTCGCTCGGCATTCGCGCTCGTACTCAGCCGTGTACGGGAGCTTAGCGAAGACTTTATGCCGGCCGGAATAGTCTGGCTCCCAGGTGGATATCTCTATCGGTTCGAGAGGTGGACGGACGACCAGACGACCGAATACAAGGCATAAGGAATACTTCTTGAGAAAAATGCCTTTTCCGTCCACCGTCAACTAACCACCGTTCCCCGACATTTTCTCCTTGCACCCCCCGCCCGCACATTCGATAATCTCCTCAGAATCCTAATCACCCTCGTCGCCGCCGCGTCGGGAAAGGACCGTGCATCATGAGGCATGCGCGCGTATGGATCGGCGTCCTGGCCGCGCTGGGATGCGCCGCGCCGGCACGGGCGCAATTCGTGGTCGGCCCGCCGCGTCCGGGGGTCGTCGTCGGCTATCAGAGCCGCAGGGTTGTGGTCGGCGTGGCGGTCGGCGGCTATGGCAGCTTCAGCGTCGTCGGCCCGGGGCCGGCGTTAGGCTTTGGACCGCCGCGGCCGTTCGGGTTCGGGCCGACGTTCAGCAGCATCAATATCATCACGCCGCCGCCGAATTATCAGCCGCCGATCATCATCAACAATAACTTCAACAACTTCGCCAACCCGCCCGCGGCGGACGCGATGCCGGCGCGCGGCGAACCGCTCGATTTCCGCGATCCGATCGTCATCCGGCCACGCAATGGGATGCGAGACGATCCACCCCTCGACCTCCCCGGCGACCCGGCGGGCGGGTTTCGGCCGTTGCGTCCCGAGGATCGCGCGCGCGCGCAACCGATGCCGCCCGCCGAAGGCCGGCCGCCGGTGCCAGAGCCGGACAACCCGGTCGCTCAAGGCCGGCAGGCGTTTGCCAATCAGGAGTATGGCCGGGCGGCGCGGCTCTTTCGTCTCGCCGTCGATCTGGATGCCACTGACCCGATGGCCTGGTTTCTCCTGGCCGAGGCGCAATTCGCGGTGGGCAAATACCGAGAAGCCGTCGCGTCGATCCACGCCGGTTTGAAGCTCGACCGCGATTGGCCGCGCGGCAAGTTTCGGCCACGCGAACTGTACGGCGCCAACGTCAAGGATTACGCTGGCCACCGGGACGAGTTGCGCGACGCCCTCAAGCGGCAGCCGGCCGACGCCGTTTTGCTCTTCCTCAGCGCCTATCAGCTGTGGTTTGATGGCCAGCAAGACGAGGCTCGGGTACTGTTCGCGCGGGCGCGGCGGTTGGTCGCCGACCCCCAGCCGCTCGACCTGTTCTTGCGCGGGCCAGCCGGCGATCCGGTCGCCCAACGTTAGGCCATCGAACCGACCATGCTTCTACTCAGCTGCGCCGACCTGTCGCGGGGGTTCGACGAAGGCCCCCTGTTCGAGGGCATCGGCTTCGAATTGCAGGCCGGCGAACGCATCGGCCTCGTCGGTCCCAACGGCGTCGGCAAGACCACGCTGTTGCGCATCCTCGCCGGCCTCGACAAGCCCGATGAAGGTGCCGTCCGCTTGCACGCCGGCGCGCGTGTCAGTCTCCTGCGGCAAACCCCCGAGTTCGAGCGTGGCCGGTCGCTCTTCGATGAAGCGCGCAGCGGGCTCGATGAACTGCTCGCCGCGCACGAAGACATGGTCCATACCGCGGAAGCGTTGGCCAGGACCACCGACCCGACGGAACACAAGTCGCTCTCGGCGCGCTACGACCGCCTGAATGATTTGCTGCGGCATCACGACGCCTACAACGTCGATCATCGGGTCGAACACATCCTCGGCGGCCTCGGCTTTCGGCCGGAGGATTACCCGCGCGCCCTGGAGACGTTCAGCGGCGGCCAGCAGAGCCGCGTCATGCTCGCCAAGTTGCTGCTCGCCTCACCCGACGTCATGCTCCTGGACGAGCCGAGCAATCACCTCGACATCGCCGCCACGCAATGGCTCGAAGACCACCTCGTCCGCCAGCCCGAGGCGATGCTCATCGTCAGCCACGACCGCTACTTTCTCGACAAGGTCGTCACGCGCGTCTTCGAGTTGAGCAGCCAGCGTATCGCGTCGTATCCCGGCAACTACCAGGCGTATGCCAAGCTTCGCCAGCAGCGTTACGAGCAGGAATTGAAGACGTTCGAGGCGCAGCAGGAGTTCATCGCCAAGCAAGAGGAGTACATTCGCCGGGTGCATTACGGCCAGCTGCACAAGCAGGCGCAATCGCGGCGCAAGACGCTGGACAAGCTCGAGCGCGTCGAAAAGCCGACGACGATCGAGACGCCGCACATGTATTTCGGCGAGGTACGGCGTTCGGGCGACGTGGTCCTGCAAGTGGCCGACCTGGGCAAGTCCTACGACACGCCGCTGTTCCGCGACCTCAGCTTCACGCTCGAACGGAGCCGGCGCCTGGGCATCATGGGGCCGAACGGCAGCGGCAAGACGACGTTGCTGCGTATCCTCATGGGGCAGGAAGAGCCGAGTACGGGGGCCGTGCAGCAGGGCCATCTGGTCGAGTTCGGCTACTACGATCAACACTTGAAGATGCTGGACGAAGACTTGACCGTCATGCGCGCCGTCTGGCCAGGCGACGACCCCGACGCCACGGAGCAGCGGATGCGCAACCTGCTCGGCCGATTCGGACTGGCCGGCGATCAGGTGAATCAGCGTGTCGGCGCCCTCAGCGGCGGCGAACGCAGTCGGGCGGCGCTGGCCCGTTTGGTGGCCCTCGGCGTCAACGTCCTCGTCCTCGACGAGCCAACGAACCATCTCGACCTATGGGCCTGCGATTCGCTGGAGCAAGCGTTGCTGGCGTTTGACGGCACCGTCATCGTCGTCAGCCACGACCGCTATTTCCTCAACCGCGTGGTCGATTTGCTGCTGGTGCTGGATGGCGACGGCCGGGTGCGCGTCATCCACGGCAACTACGACACCTACGTGATGATGCGCACCCAGCAGGACGCGGCGGCGCCGAAGGTGGAAAACAAGCCGATCGCCAAGGAGACGGCTTCCAAGCCGGCGAAACGCAAGCGGAAGTTCCCGTATCGCAAGGTGGAGGACCTGGAAGCCGACATCGCGCTGGCCGAGACGCGCGTGCGCGAGTTGGAAGCGCACCTCGCCTCGCCGGAACTGTACCGCGAGGGGGACAAGATCAAGGAGACGATGCGCGACTTCGAGGCGACGAAGCAGAAGTTGCAGCAGCTGTACGAGCAGTGGGAAGAGGCGGTGGAGTTGAATTGAGGCGAACGTCCCGGACTATTGGCGGCCCCGCCGATTGCTGGTAGCATCAAGGAAAAGTTCCCGGCACCCTGAGACGGGAGGTATGCCATGATTCACGTCAGCAAGATTCTCTACCCGACGGATTTCTCGGCTTACTCCAACCAGGCCTATTTCCACGCCGTCGCGCTCGCCGAGAACCACGGCGCCAGCCTGACTATTCTGTATGTCTATATCCCGGACGCCACCGGCGCCGAAGAGATCGCCGAACGGCGGCACTGGCGCGAGCAACTGGAGCAAATCCACCCGGCCAATCCGGGCATCGCCGTGCATCATGTCTTGCTGATCGGCGACCCCGCCTCGGAGATCGTCCGCTACGCCGCCGACGCCAGCATCGACTTGATTGTCATGGGGACGCATGGCCGGTCGGGGCTGGACCGCTTGCTCGTCGGCAGCGTCACCGAGCGCGTCATGCGCGAGGCGCCTTGCTCGGTGATGGCGGTGAAGCTGCCGAAGGGACAACCGGGCAGCGAGAGACCGAATGTGGCGTTGGTGGGGAGTGGGAAGGGCGGCTTGTGATTGGTCTACTCTCTCTTCACTCCTCACTCACGGCCTATCGTCGCGGCAGCCCAACACCGTATCCCAGCGATTGACCCCCGCGGCCACCTTGCCCTTTTGATTCAAATAGATGTGATCGTTATCGACCCCGGCGTGCGGCGTCTTGCTGAACGAGACATGGCCGTCGCAGTACAACACATTTTGCCCGCCGCCGTGGTTGGGGCTATTGCCGCGCTCGTTATTCGGGCCGACCGACGGGCAATCGGCCAGGATCGGGATCAGGCCGCTATTGAGTTGCTTCTGGTCGCGCGGCGGCGGCCCGCAGTGTTCCTGGCTCTCGTCGATATAGCCCAGCGAATAGGCGTAGCACGAACTCAGACGGCGGGCGCGTTCGGCGAACTCCTCGTCGGTCAAGCCGTTCAGCTGCTCCGTGGTCGGCACCTCGTTGGCGCCGTGGCCGTTGGCCGGGCAGCGAACGCTGCAGCCCTCGGGCAGCACGCCCGCCTCTTGCAGCATGGGCGCGAATGAGCCGGCGACGTGGCGCGGTTCGTCCTTGCGGATGACGGGGAATTCGCCATTGTTCTTGTCGGCGTAAGAGAACAACGCCTCGCGGAAGAGGTTGAGGTTGCTGGCGCAGGCCGCCTTCTGGTGTTCGGCGCGGATGTGCATCACGCCCGGCACGCCGACGCCGCCGACGACGATCATCAGCGATGCCGCGACGAGGACATCGGCTCGGCGCCACCAACGGGCGCCCATGCCGATGACGCGCGCCGGCGATGGCGCGGGCGCGGGAGGCAAAGGACGGCAGCGGTACTCGGCCACGCGCGCCAAGGTGCGTAATGCCAATTGCGGCGGCGGTTCGAATTCCTCCTTGTCGGCCGCCAACGGCTGTAGGGCACGGCGCAGCGTTTCCAGCTGATGGCGGGCACCCGGATCCTTGTCGAGATAGGCTTCGACCTCGCGCTTCGCGTCGGGGTCGAGGGCATCGAGCAGATAGCCGAGGATGTTCGCTTCCATGATCACACTTCACCGAGTGAGGGAGTCGCGCTCCATTGTTCTTGCAGCTTTACCAGGGCGGCATGGAGGCGAGACTTCACCGTACCGACGGGGATATCGAGGATGTCCGCGATCTCCCGGTACTTCAGTCCCTGGTAATAGGCCAGCACGACCACTTGCTTGAGGAATTCCGGCAGACGGTCCACGCTGGCGCGGACGCGCTCGCGGCCTTCCGCGCTTTGGGCCTGATCGACGGGGCCGCCGCCGCGCGCTTCGATCATGTCCACCAGGCTGCGCGATTCGCCGTCGGGCGATTCTTCGCGCACTTGGTCCAGGCTCACCGCCTGATGCCGGCCATTGCGGCGCAGGGCATCGATGGCCTGGTGCGTGGCGATGGTGTACAGCCAGGGGCGCACGGGCCGACCCTGTTCGTACTTGCCGCTCTTGGTGTACAGTTGCAAAAAGGTGTTCTGGAAGACGTCGTCCGCCAGGTCCTGGTTGCCGAGATAGCGGCGCAAGTAGCCGTACAGTTCCTTCTCGTAACGTCGCACGAGTTGGCCGAAGGCTTCCGTCTGTCCCAGGCAAAACTGGGTCAGCAGTTCCTCGTCGGAGCAGTGGGTCAAAGCGTCAGGCTGCACTGGCTGGTTTTCTTACGCCGCGGCGCGACCGAAGGTTCGCCTGGTTGAGGAGGATTGGTGAATTCACGCCCTCATGAGACTGCAAAAAGGATGGGCTGTCAAGGTGGTGG
>JBBSES010000192.1:0-8056 GCA_038239465.1 Gemmatales bacterium | reverse complement strand
CGAGGCGTAAGCCCGACGTGTGAGCAGCTACCACGTCGGGCTTACGCCTCGACGCTCGCCGGCATCTTTTCTCTACGCCTTCAGATCGAGAAAGTTCCGCAGCAGCTTGGGTCCTTCCAGCGTCAAGAAGCTCTCAGGATGAAACTGGACGCCGTGCAAGGGCCACGTTCGGTGGCGCACGCCCATGATTTCGCCTTCGTCGGTCCAGGCGTTGACGACGAAGTTCGGATCGGTGAAGCTGTCGCGGCGGATGACGAGACTGTGATAGCGCGTCGCCTCGAAGGGGTTTGACAGGCCGCGAAACACGCCGCTATCGTCGTGCAGGATCGGCGACGTTTTGCCGTGCATGATGCGGTAGTTGCGAATCACTTCGCCGCCGAACACGTGGCCGATGCACTGATGGCCCAGGCAAACGCCCAGGGTAGGGATCGACGGCGCGAAGCGGCGGATGACCTCGTTGGAGATGCCGGCCTCGCGCGGCGTGCAGGGACCGGGCGAAATGATGATGCGCGTCGGTTTCAAGGCCGCCAATTCGTCCAGGGTGATCTTGTCGTTGCGATGCACCTGAAGGTCGATCGCGGCGTCCAACTCGCCCAGGCGCTGCACGAGGTTGTACGTGAACGAATCGTAGTTGTCGATGAGTATGAGCATAGAGGAGGCGCGAAACGTAAACGAATCCTGGAGCGGGTTAGCTTTGCTTGTCGGGAAACGGCTGCGCGCTATTGGCCGTGCCGTCGTACTTGGTCTTACCCTCGGCCGCGTCGATCTTCGTCAGGTATTCCGTGGACGCGCCGATGTCGTACCAGCCGCCGTCGCCGAAATCGACGATCGCCTTGTTGTTCCAGTTGACCGTGATGACCCGGCCGACGGCGCCGACGAAGCGTTTCAATTCCAGCCGCTCCGGGTTGACGGTCACGTACTGGTCGGTCCATTCGCTTTTCAATTGTTCGGTGAGGGCTTGCATGACGGGTTCTTTTCGCCGAGTCGTGGGGGGAAACCTCCCGTGAGTGTAAGGGGGAAGAGCGGCGGCGACAAGAGACCGTGCCCGGCACTCAGAACTTCCGGGTTTGCAGCCATTGCATCAACTCGCGCGTCTCGGCGCCGACGGCGAACGTAGCGTCGTCGATGCGCGCGACCGGCACGATGCCCACCTTGCTGTTGGTGACGAACGCCTCTTGCGCCTCGCTCAGCGACGAACGCGGGATCCTGCGCTCGGCGATGGGCCGCGGAGCATGTGCCAACAGGTGTTCCCGCACCGTTCCGGGCAGCAGTCCGCCATCCGCGGTTGGAGTGGCCCAGCCGTCCGGGAAGCGCAGGAAGATATTCGCCAGGGCCATTTCGAGGACGTTGTCGTCGGCGTCGAGGAGCAGGGCGCTATCGAAGCCGGCCTTCTGGGCGTGATGGTGGGCCATCGTGCGGCCGGCGTACTGAAAGGTCTTCCAGACGAGGAACGGTTCTCCCCGCGGGACCGGGCTGGTCCGGGTTTGCAGCCGCACCGATTCCGACGGGCCGGGCAATAGCGAAGCGTTGATCCAGACGATGCCGGGCCGTCCCAGCGCCGGTTGGCCCGCAGTGACGTTGAGCCGAATGACGATGTCGCTGCGGCTAAGGGAGCGCGCGAACGCGCTCACCTGCTCGCTCGTGGGCAGGCGGTCGGGCGGCACGTCGATTTCCAGCAACGCCGCCGTGCGCCGTAGGCGATCGAGGTGCAACGGCCACAACCACGGCACGCCGTCGAAGGTCCGCGTGCTTTCCCACAGTCCCCGGCCGAACAACAAGCCCTCGTCGGACGGATCGATGTGGAATTGCTCGCGCGGCACGATTTTACCGTCGAGCCATACCAGCGAGACGATGCGAACGAGGTCGTCCAAGACCGGGGCGGAGCAATTGTCCGGCACGGCGATGCCGTGGGATTTCAGGAAGGCGACGGTATCGCGCGTCGCCTGTTGCCGCGGTTGCGGGTTGGCCCAGCCCTGGACGACGATGTTGGACCACGATTCGTCGCGACCCATCGTGCGATCTCCTCATCACGGGACCGATTTCTATCCCGAATTCATTCTACACGGCAATCGCGCCACATCCTCCTTCTGGCTCCCCTCGCCGTTTAGGGGTGGGGCGGGGGTGGGGTTTTGGGGGGATTCAACCGCTCCCCTAAACGGAAAGGGGAATATACAGGCCGCCATTTGCTCTTGTACCCTACGCGGCCCGGCGATATAGCCTCGCGCTTACGCACGACAGTCGAGACATTCATTCACGCGGCCGTTCCCGGCGCCAACGGGCAACGCGGCCGAGGGGGGTGCCCACGATGAGAGGAACCATGCCGCGCTGCTGGCTGGGGCTGGCCGTCCTGACGCTGACGGCCATGCCCGCCGTTTGGGGACAGGAACCGAGTACGTCCACGTCCCTGCAAAAGGCGATCGTGCCGCCCCCGGCCGCCACGATGGAAAAAGCTCACGAAGCCGACCATGCCCACGACGAGGCGCACGAACACGAGATTTGCCCGCCGGAAGAGGAGCATCACGGCCACTTCTTCGCGCGGGCCGAATACCTGCTGATGCAGCCGCGCCGCCGCGACCTCGATATCGCCATCATCGACCCCAACCGCGACGGTCTGCCGCAAGGCTCCATCGAGTCGCTCAATTGGGAAGCCGACAGCGGCGTCCGCGCCGGCGGCGGCTATCGCCTTGAAGACGGCTGGGAATTCGGCGGCTACTACACCTACTTCTACAGCGCCACGCAGCGCTCGATCTCGGCCCCGCCGGGCGGCACGCTCTACGCCACGCTGACGCATCCCGGCTTCGTCGATGCCGTCGATACCGCCGCCGGGTCGAGCCGCTTCAAGTATCAAGTCCTGGACCTGGAGTTGGGCAAGCGCCTCAAGGCGGGCGAGTCGTTCGAGATCTGGCTCGGCGGCGGCGGGCGCTATGCCTGGATCAACCAGCAACTCAACGCCAGCTACGACGGCCAGAGCGCCTTCCTGGCCCGCGTCAGCAGCCCGCTCGACTTCACCGGCGGCGGCCTGCGCGTCGGCGCCGACGCCGACTGGAAGATCGCTCGCGGTTTCGGTCTCTATGGCCGCGCCTTCGGTTCGCTCCTGGCCGGCGACATCCGCGCCGACCTCACCGAGACGAACAACAACGGCGGCACGGTCATCACGCGCGTTCAGGAAAAGTTCCACAAGGTCATCCCGGTCGCCGAAATGGGCCTGGGCGTCAGCTGGCACAACGAAACCTTCGCGGCGCGGGTCGGCTATGAATTGACCAACTGGTTCGGCCTGGTCGATAGCCCGGATTTCATCCACGATTACACGAACAAGCTTGGACATCGCATCGGCGACCTGAGTTTGGACGGCTTGAGCGTGCGCGTGGAAGTGGGGTTCTAGTTTGCACTGGCGAGCAGGGGGCGTAAGCTCCCCGTGGTTCTTCGGCTGAAAATACACGGGTGGGGCGTAAGCCCCCCGTGGTTCTTCGGCTGAAAATACACGGGGGGCTTACGCCCCCCGCTCGCCAAATCCACTCATAACGTCCGCACATACGCGATCAAATCCTTCATCTCCTCCTCGGTCAATTCGCCTTTGCCGACGACTTTCGCCGGATTGTGCGGCCCTTGCAGCAGATCCTCCAGCGAGCGCGAACGGCCGTCGTGCAGATACAAAACGCGGTCGTGGACGCCCAACAACGTCGGCGGATTGAAGCCCTGATACACCTGCCCCGGTTTGTCGAGGCCGACGTCGTGAACCTTGCCGTCGGTGAAGTGCGGCCCCGCATGACAGCGGGCGCAGCCGGCCTTGGCCCCCTTGAAGACCGCCATGCCGCGTTCGGCCGCGGCGCTTCGCTTACCGTGGGCGTCGAGATAGGGATTGGCCGGCGGCGTCAGCGTTTCCATGAAGGCGATGACGGCCTTCACGTCGTCGGCGCTGGCCCGTTTACCCTGCATCGAATCGACGAACGACTTTTGCACCACGTCGCCCAGGTCTTTCTGCCAGCCGTGCCAGTTCCAGGGGCCGGTCTTGGTGACGTGGCGCAGGCTGGGCACCGTCTTGGCGTATCCGGTGCGGCCATCGTTGCGCGTGTCCATCGTCACCGCGCCGGCATGGCCTTCGTAGTGGCAGCTGTGGCAGCTGTACCACTGATCGAGCGAGCGTTGGCCGTCGTGGAAAATCGCCTCGCCGCGCCGGGCCAGGGACGGCTCCTGGGGACCGCCAAGAGTTAACGTGCGCGTCACTTTGCGTTCCTTGACATCGACGATTTGAACGGCGTTGCTCAGATAGTTGGCCACGAACAGGCGCCGGCCGTCGCTTGCATAACGTAGCGCCATCGGCCGGCCGCCAACGTCGATGCGGTCGAAGCGGTCTTTGTCCTTTAATAAATCGGCGTTGATATGATCGCCCGGCCCGCCGTAATCTTGCCAGGGCAGCCCGTCCGCGTGCAACACCAGCAATTCGTGCGTGCCCGACGCGGCGATCACAATCGTCTGCCCGTCAGGACTGAGCGCCAGGCCGTGCGGATCGGCGACCGCCTTGCCGGCCGGGTCGAGGGTGATGGCTTCGCGCCGTGCCTGGCCATCGAGGCGCACGCGCGCGACGCGGCTGCCGAGGACCCAGCCCTGGCGGATGTTGAACGCGGTCGTCGGCTGCTGCCGCGACGCGATCCAGGGGAAGTAGACCTGCTTGCCGTCCCTGGCGATTTCCATTTGGCCGAGGTTGAGGCCGAGGAAATCTTCCACGTAGAGCAGCTTGCGCGCGGCCGTGTCGATGACTGCCACGCCGCCGGAGCCGCTGACGCCGACCGCCAATTTCTTGCCGTCGGCGCTGAGGGCCAAGGAGCGAGGCCACTTGCCGCAGGGGATGCGGGCCACTTCCTTCATCGCTTTCCAATCGACGACGGCCACCTCGCCGGCGCTCGTCAGAGCGACGTAGGCGAGCGTCCCCTCCGGCGCCGCCACGACGCCGCGCGGCTCGAAGCCGAGGCGCACGCTGCCCGCCACGGTTAGCTTCTCGCCGTCGAGATCGAGGATGGTCAAGTCGCCGGAAAACGTGCCGCTGACGAGAAAGCGCTTGCCGTCCGGCGTCCGGGCGATGCCCGTGGGGTGTTTGCCGACGGCCGTCTCCGCGACCACCGTGCCGGTGGCCAGCTTGACGAGAGAGACGCTATCGGCCGTCTGATTGACCGTCAGCAGATACTGTTCGTCGGCGGTCAAGGCGAGATCGACGGGCGAGCGATCGCGTTCTTCCGCGTTCGGTTCGGCGGCCGCGCCGATGAGACACGAACAGACTCCGACGGCAAGCACGAGCCGGCGCATGAGACAATCCCTCGCGGAGAAGCACGAAAACCACCGCGATTGTAGAGCGGCAGGCGCGGCGGTGCCACCCGTTTACGTTTCGCGTTCACCGGGTTCGGGGCGCTTACGTTGCGAAACTCGGGGCGCTAACGCGACCCCACTCGCCTTTTCGTGTTCTCCTCGAAAAATTCACAATCCTTCTTGATTTCCCCATACGGCAAGCTAATCTTGAGATATCACCTAGAAGATATCGCTCACTTTTTGCCCACGCGCCCTCGGGGTGACGGCTATTCCAGGCATCCCCGTGCCGGGAAAGTACCCGTTCGCCATCGTTGGCGCGGATGGTCCTTTCGCCCCGGTTCCCTCGTCCCTGGTCGCCCCCATAAGCTCGCTCTCGCCCTTTTCGATCCCACTCGGTGGGTCTCCGTACGGGGTGTGCCCGGCCGGGGAACGGTTCGCGCTGCGTTAACGCTGGAATCCCTTTTATGAGCGGCACTCTCTCCCCGCGTCGCCGTCCGTCGTCCGTCTGGTCGCGCATCTTCGGCAGTCTCCCGGCCAATCGGCCTCGGACTTCCCCCCGCTGTCGCCTTGAGGTGGAAGTATTGGAGGACCGCTGTGTTCCGGCGGCTCTCACCCCGGAAGCAGCGGCCTACATCGGCGTCAATCCCGGCCACAACGTCGAATTTCGCCAGGCGAACACCAATCAGGGCAACACCATCGCCGAAGCGGTCACGCTCTTTTCGCAGGCCACCCCGTTGACGAATACGGCCGTTCAGTCCCAGGCCTTCGACAACGGCGTGAGCGTCATCCGCTACGTGGACACCGGCGGCAGCGGCAATTTCGGCATCCCGACGCGCGACGTCGGCAGATCCACCTTGGCCCTGACCACCAAAGGGTCGTTCAACGACAACGCCACGGACAACAATTTCGCCATGCTCTCCAGCGGCTACATCTACATCCCGCGGGCCGGAACCTGGAACTTCACCGTCGCCAGCGACGACGGCTTCGACCTGCAGATTGGCGGCCAGGATATCAAACAATTTAATGGCGGCCGTGGCTACCTGCCGACGACCGGCATGGCGATGATCGCCACGCCGGGCCTGTACAAGTACCAACTCATCTGGTTCCAGGGAGTCGGGGGTGCCTCGGCCGATTTCTACGCCAATGGCCCCGGTCAATCGACCGACACGCTGGTCGGTGACCCCGCCGGCGCCCTGCGCGTCTTCCAAAGCGAGGTGCTCGTCAACAAGACGGGGCCGGCCACCGTCATCGCCGGCAACACGCTGACCTATATCATCAATGCCACCTCTCAAATTCCCACGGGCTTCAGCAATGGCCTGGTGTCGGCCAACGTCAATCCGATCAACGTCGTCGTCAGCGACATCGTGCCCGCGAACACGACGTTCGTCTCCCTGACGACTCCCGCGGGCTGGACGGCCAGCACTCCGGGGGTGGGCGGCACCGGGACCGTCAGCGCCACGAATCCCAGCTTCGCCGCCGGTGGCAGCGCATCGTTCACGCTTACGGTAAGGGTCAACTCCAGCACGCCGGACGGGACGATCTTGTCCAATGTCGCCAGGGTTTTGGGCCCCCGGTTCGATACCCTGGCCATCTCGCCCAGCGGCGTTAGTCCCACGGTATTGACCACAGTGACGGTCATCGTCCCGCCGCCCGCGCCTCCGCCGCCGCCCACGGTCAGCGGTCCCCTCTTCGCCACCGGCGCCGACGCCGGCGGCGGGCCGCAGGTCAACGTCTACGACGGCACCACCGGCGTCTTGCGGGCCAGCTTCCTGGCTTATTCGCCGGGCTTCACGGGCGGCGTCCGCGTGGCCACAGCGCAAAACCGGGACGGCTCCTCGATCCTCGTCACCGGCGCGGGGCCGGGCGGCGGGCCGCAGGTCAACGTCTACGATGGCCGGACCCTCACGCCGATCATCAGCTTCTTCGCGTTCACCAGCGTCGGCGGCCAACAGAGCGGCACCGCTGGCTTCGGACCCACTGCCCCGAGTCTCTTTAGCGGTGGCATCTTCGTGGCGGCCGGCGACGTCAACGGCGACGGCTTCGCCGATATCATCGTCGGCGCCGACCGAGGGGCCGGTCCCCAGGTGCAAGTCATCGACGGCCGCACCTTCAATCTCATCAGTTCCTTTTACGCCTTCTCCTCCGGCTTCACGGGCGGCGTCCGCGTGGCGGTCGGCGATGTCAACGGCGACGGTCTCGCCGATATCATCGTCGGCGCCGGCCCTGGCGGCGGGCCGCAAGTCAACGTCTACGACGGCGCCACCCTGAACCTCATCGCCAGCTTCTACGCCCTGTCCGCGGGCTTCACCGGCGGCGTCTACGTGGCGGCCGGCGACGTTAACGGCGACCGCATCGCCGAGATCATCATCGGCGCCGGCGCCGGCGGCGGCCCGCAGGTCGGCGTCTTCAACGGTTCCGGCGCTCTGCTTTCCAGCTTCTTCGCTTTCGCCGCGGGAGGAAGCGCCGCCGCGGCCACGGGCACCGCCGGTATCGGCGGACTAGCCTCCAGCGCCGGCGCCTTCACCGGCGGCGTCCGCGTCGCCACGTCCGACCCGACCGGCACCGGCCGCGCGCGCATCCTGACGGCGGCCGGCCCCCGCGGCGGCCCCCAAGTGCAGGCCTTCGACAGCGGCACCATCGCGCTGGTGAGCAGCTTCTTTGCCTATGACCCCGGGTTTACCGGCGGCGTGTTCGTGGGATGAGCCGGTTTTGTTTACGTTTCGCGCGCGGGTTGGGCGCGCCGTTGGTGGGGGGG
>JBBSES010000191.1:0-8098 GCA_038239465.1 Gemmatales bacterium | reverse complement strand
TGCTTCCCGTCGGTGGGGGTGGTGGCGGGTTGAAATTGGGCCAGAACGGCACCGCTTGTTTCGGGCCTTCGATGGCCAACGTCAGGCCGCACCAGACCAGGATGACCACCGCCATCGCGGTCGTGGCGAACATGATCTTGAGGGCTTTATCGCTCGATTCGTGAATGCCCTTCATGTTCTGCCAGAAGAAGTACAAGGTCGCCAGGACGGCGAAGATGACGGCGATGAATCGGCGCCAAAAGATTCGTTCGTCCTCCGTCATCGGTTGGCCGCCCATTTGGACGATGGTTTCCAGGATCAGCCCGCTCAGATATTGTCCGGCGGAGACGGCGCTGATCGGCCCCGTGAGGATGTAGTCGAACATGAGCGCCGACACCGCCAGCTTGGCGACGAACCCGCCCATCGCCTCTTTGACGACGCGATAGACGCCGCCGCGCGTGAACAGCGAGCAGCTTTCGAGATAGACCGAACGCACGGCATAGCTGAAGAGCATGACGGCCAGGATGAACCAGGGCGCCGCCGGCCCGACGGCCAACTCGACGATGCCACCGATGTAATACGCCGTGCTGGCCAGGTCGTTCAAGACCACGGCGGCGGTGCGCCAATAGGAAATGAACGTGAACATGACGCTGCTGACGATGATCACCTGGGCGGTGCGCATCAGGCCGGCGCCGCGAGGGGCGGCCGGGTCGGCGGAATCGTCGGGAGTGGACATGGGATTTCAGCCCCGGCGATGGGGCCTCCGCGGAAGGGGGCTGGCGCGACGGACGCGCGAACGGCTAGCCCTTTCAAGTCGGCCCGCGTACCACGCGCGAGCCTGCCGACGAGGTTAGCTGACGGGCGAGGACTTGAAAGTGTCCCGGTCCGCGCGACGGACCCAAGCCCCGCGGCCGACGATGTCGGCCGATTGGTTCCCCCGTTCCCGCGGAGAGGCGCGGGATTAGGCTGCTGCGTGAATCTTAGGGGTAATCGGCGGCGCGACAAGCGAACCTCGGCTCACGCCAGGGCCAACGGCCGCAATGGCGAACCCGTCGCTCCCTGGAATTTCAGGGGGATGCCCACGAAGGCGAAGACATGGCAACGCGCCCGCGCCAGCCCTTCCAGGTTCACATTCTCGATAATGTAGATGCCCTTGCGCGGCAGGAGATAAACGTGAGCGAAGAGCGTGGCCCCGGTCTCGGGATCGCGGTCGTCGGGCGCGTCCCAAGCCATGTTGTCGGCGCCGACCGCGACGACGCCGCGCTCCGCGGCCCAGAGCGTGCCCGATTTCGCCACGCCGGCGGCGTCGAGGTAGCGTGCCTCGTCTTGCCAGAGCGCGCCGAAGCCGGTGCGGACGAGCAGCACGTCGCCGGCCCGGACTTCGCTTCCCTGGGCCGCCGCGCACGCTTGCAACTGGTCGGCGCTGACGCTGTACTTCGCCGGCAGGGCATCGGTCCCCTTCCAGCCGGCGATATCCAGCAGGACGCCGCGCGTCAGCAGCGGCGGCACCGTCTCCACGCCCAACTGGCGAAAGCCGGCGGGCGTCTCCACGTCGTCGCTCGCCACGTCGCCGTACATCATCAGGTTGCACGCCTGATGGCACAGCGCGTCGATGTGCGTGCCGGTATGCTCCATCATCGTCAATGTGCCGGAGGCCCCCGAGCGCGGCCCATGCACCTCGGGTTGGTAGGTATCGCGGTGGCGCCGGTGCAGCGCGTAGTGATAGCCCGGCTTGTGCGACGGGTGGATCGGCATGCCGTGGAAGCGCGGCTGCTCCAGGTCGTAAACCGTGGCGCCGCGCAGCAGTTCGATCAAGGGCGTAGTCATCGGGTCGTCCACTGCACGGGTTGCGGGGCGATGGCGTCGGTCGGCCGGCCGCCCGCGTCCTTCTTTCCGCTTCCTTCTAGACGGCTGATGATTTTCACCGCCATGTCCTGATCGCAGACGATCTGGCAGCTGAGGCGCATGCCCATCAACCCCCGCGCTTCGAGGAGGTTTTTCTCGGCGACGGTCATCTTTTCCGGCTCGCCCGCCACGAACTCCACGCGGCAAGTCGTGCAGCGCGCGTTGCCGCCGCAGGAATGGAGTTGGTCTACCTTGGCGTCGTCTTCGAGGGCCAGGACGAGACGCTTGTCGGCGGCCACGTCGAAGTCGCCTTTGCCATCCACCGTGAGCTTTGGCATGGAGCCTCCAGGTACATTAATTCAATGTCATAATTGTATGGCGCTTCACGAAAGGCGGCGGGTTTTCGATAAAGGCTATAATCGTGATGCGGTCTTCCGAAATGGGCAGTGCGGTGGAGACAACTCATGCGCGAACACGGCGGCGATACCCTCGCTCAGGCGATGACCGAGGCCGAATGGCAATCGCTCACCGATCCCGGCTTGATGCTCACCTATTTGAACCGCGTCTATCACCTCGATGACAAGCGCATCACCGACCGCAAACTGCGCCTGTTCGCCTGTGCCTGCTGCCGGCGCATCTGGCATCTCCTGGACGACGCTTCGTGTCGGGCCGCCGTCGAAACCGCCGAGCGCTACGCCGACGGGGAAGCCAGCGGCTCGGAGTTGGAAACGGCCCGCGCCGCCGCCTGGGACGCCGCCTGGGATAGTTCGTGGAGCGCCTTCCCGCCGGCGTGGGCCGCGACGCCGAACGTCCACGAAGCCGCCGCCAAGGCCGCCGAGACGGCACGACAAGGGACGCTGGTCGGCGAGCACGTCGAACAAGCGCATCTGTTGCAAGAGATTTTCGGCCACTTGTTTTCGCCACTGACGGCTGATCCGTCCAGCTTGCGAAAGACGGAGAGCGTCGTGAGCGTGGCGGGGGAAATCTATGCCAGCCGCGCCTTCGCGCGGATGCCGGCGCTCGGCGACGCTTTGATGGAAGCCGGTTGCGACAACGAGGGCGTCCTCGCCCACTGCCATTCGCAGCGCGAACACGTCCGCGGTTGTTGGGTGGTGGATCTGATCGTGGGAAGATAGGGGATATGCCGGCGGCGCGCGAAAATATCCCGTCTCCGGTTCTTGGGGTCGCCCAACACCCAATAGCCATCGACGGGATAAAGTTTAAAGGTCCCGAGAAAGCAACCGCTGTGTCGCCCATCACCTCAGCCACTCTCATCGGGACGGGAGAATGAAGAAGCATACCCCGTGCCAAACTCGCCGATCGCCGGTGCCACGCGAGTAAATCCCTATTTTTACAGACTTATCCCTGTCAGGCGTCCGAAACGCCCCTGTCCGATTTATTAACTTGCCGTGAATTTACTGGTCAGGGAATGACAGGGTGGCACGAAAATGACCAATGATGGGACGCCAGGGTGGCATCGAGCCATTCCGCCTCGCTGAAAGTCGCTCCGATCCGCTCTTACCGGGCGCCGCTGGTTCATCGTACGACGCCGCTCTCGCAGATTGCCCGGTTGACAGCCCCGCGTAAGCGGCGCATGATAGGGTGTTGTGGAATCCTGGCCGTTGCCTCGCTCGTCTTTCATATCGAGAGCGTGACGAACGAGGCGACCTCGAGCCGTGCCCCCACGGCCGACGGGCCGCGTGGCACCGAGCAGCCAAACACCCTCGGGAGGGATGGGACACCCCCGTCGCAACCATCCGATGGCGGAACCACCCACGGAAGTGACCGGATCGCAGGATGTGCCGCCACCCGGCAACATCGCCGATGCCTCGTTTCGTCTCGCGGACGATCCGCCGACCACGTTTCATCAGCCGGCGCCCGTGCCGATCGCCGACGAATCGCCGACCATTATCTCGCGTTTGCCGCGCGGCCCGGCCCGGCCGGATGAGGCGATCACCGCCAACCTGCGCGGCCGTCAGTTGGCCCACTTCGAGCTGCAAGAGGCCGTGGGCGTCGGCGGCATGGCGGCCGTCATCCGCGCCCACGACAAACAACTCGACCGCGACGTGGCGCTGAAGATCCTGCCCCCGCAAATGGCCGCCGACCCAGAGAGCATTCGCCGCTTCCATCAGGAGGCACGTTCCGCCGCCCGCCTCGACCACGAGAACATCGCCCGCGTCTTCTTCTGCGGCGAAGATCAGGGGCTGCACTTCATCGCCTTCGAGTTCGTCGAGGGGCAAAACCTGCGCGTCATGCTGGAGCGCCGCGGCCGATTGCCCGCGTCCGAGGCGATCCATTACATGCTGCAGGTGGCGACCGGCCTGGCCCACGCGGCGGCGCGCGGCGTCGTCCACCGCGACATCAAGCCGTCGAACATCATCATCACGCCGCAGGGCCGGGCCAAACTGGTGGACATGGGCCTGGCGCGGAGTCTCGGCCCGCAAGCCGACGGCGACCTGACGCAATCCGGCGTCACGCTCGGCACTTTCGATTACATCTCGCCCGAGCAAGCCCTGGAGCCGCGCGACGCGGACGTGCGCAGCGATATCTATTCGCTCGGTTGCACCTTCTATCACGTATTGACGGGGCAGCCTTCCGTGCCCGAGGGGACGGCGGCCAAGAAACTGCACCACCATCAGCACGTCTTGCCGGTCGATCCGCGGCAATTGAACGCCGCCATTCCCGACGACGTGGCCGCCGTCCTTGCCCGCATGATGGCCAAGGATCCCAAGGATCGCTACCAGCGCTGCGAACATCTGGTGCAGCATTTGATGCAACTGGCCCAGAAGATGGGGCACGCCGATATTCCCGAGGGAATGCTCTACCTGGACGCGCCGCTGCCGAACCCGCCGAAGGCACGGCCGCTCGTGGTGGCCGCGTTCGCCGCCGCCGCGCTGATCGCCGCCGTCGCCCTACTCGGCGCGTTGCCGAGCGGTAATCTCCCCTCGGAAATGAAGCTGTCCTACGCGGCGCCTCGGCCTATCCCGGCGCCGGTACCCGAGCCGAAGACCACCGCGATCGAAGTCACGTCCAAGAAGCCGGACCTCGACCCGCCGCCGATCAGTCGGCCCGCGGTCACGGTGCGCAACGCCAGGGAATTCGCCGACGCGCTGAAACAATCGGTCGCCCATGTGATCGTGGCCGGCGACATCGATCTTAACGAGGAAAGCGCCCCGACCGACGTGCCGGGCGTCGTCTTCCGCGGCGAGGAGTTGACCGTCGAGGCGGAAGCGGGCAAACGGCCGACGATTCGCCTCAATCACGAACTCAATCGCAACCCGCAGATCTGGGCCGCCTTGACCATGTATGGCGGCAAGGCGACCATACGCGGCCTGCGTTTCCTGGTGGACGCCAAGGGGACACAAACGCTGATGGCCGCCCTGTGCCAGCGCGACGGCGGCTCGCTCACCGTCAGCGGCTGCGAGTTCATTCAGGAGGGGTTGTCACGGCCGAGCGACCCACGGCATCAAGCGTCGATTCTCGTGCCCGCCCACGCGGCGCCGGCGGCGTTGCGCCCCAGCCTGTTCCTCGAACGCTGCTTGTTCCGCAAAGGGGCGCGGGCCGTCTGGCTGGACGGCGACGCTAATGTCCAGCTAGTCGATTGCGCCTTCGGGCCGCATCCGTCGCTGTTCTACCTGCGCGGCAGCGCATTGAAAGAAACCGAGGTGTCGCTGCGCCACTGCTCCGCGTTGCTCGATAGCGGCGCCGCGGTGCTGCACCTCGACAACGGCGCGGCCTGCAAGAAATTCCTGTTGAACAGTTCCCTCGTCTCTGGACCGCGCGGCGCCACCGAGGCCGAGGGGGACGGCGCCGTCCTCGTCCGCCAGACCGGCGACTCGGAAGGGGATTTGCGCTACGAGGTGGATCAGCGCAACGTCTTCCACAACGTGACGCCCTACTGGGTGCGCGAGAAGCCGCAGCAAGCCGGAACGCCCCTGGCTTCGACGCTCGACAAATTCAAGAAGGAGACGCAGGCGCCGGGCCGCGCCGATCCTTCCATCGAGTTGACCGCCAGCCCCTGGGACCAGGAACGGCCCTTCGACTGGATCGAGCCGCGTGCCGAGAAAGACAAGCCCTGGCGCGCCTTCGCCGTGAATCTGAAACTGGCCGACCTGCGCACCGAGGACAATCCGAGGCGGCGCGTCCTCGGCGTGGAACACAACGTCTGGGGCCGCAGCTACCCGGAAGAATTGCCGACGACCCTGGAACGCGACCCGGAACCTCCCGTTCGCAAGAGCAAGATCGTCGATCCGACCGCGATGGAAAGCGGCCGGGGCATCTATCCGTCCATCGGTCTGGCGCTGGGCGACGCGCGGCCGGGCGACGAAATCCTCATCCGCTGTAATGGCGTCCTGCCCGTCGAGCCGGTGCGCCTGGAAAGGAAGACGGCCGACGTCACCATCCGCCCGGCGAAGAATTGCAAGCCGATCCTGACGCTCGGCCCCACGACCGAGCGCGACGCCGCCTTGCTTCGCCTGTACGACGGCAAGGTGCGATTTGAGGACCTGGAGTTCCACCTGCAGCCGACGCGCGCCGACTTCAAGGCGCAGTCCATCGTTTGCATCATTGGCGACGGCCAATGCTCGTTCAAGAATTGCCTCATCACGCAAGAGAGCATTCATGGCGTCCCGGTGTCGCTCGTCGCCCTGGCCGTCGATCCGAACAACGTCATGATGATGGACCCCGGCGAGGTTCGCACGCAGGTCGCGCGCGTCAAGCTGGAAAGCTGCTTCGTGCGCGGCAGCGGCGATCTCGTCAGCGTCCGCGCCAGTCGGCCTTTTCTTCTGGACGTGGACGAGTGCCTGATCGCGCTCGACGGCTCCCTCCTCGTCATCGACGGCAACGCCAAGGACGCCCCCACCAAGCCGGCGGCGCAGGTAGCGCTGCGGCAGACGACGACCTATCTCACCGAGCATCTCATCCACATGCGCAAGGAGGAGAGCAAGCCGGTGCTGGTGCCGACGCAGCTGACGGCGGTGACGAATTGCCTGTTTCACGCCGTTCGGCCCGGCCGCTCTTTGGTCCGCATTGAGGGGATCGAAACCGATGACCAGATGCGCCGTGTCTTCACCTGGGGCGACGGCAAGCAGAACCAATACAGCGGCTACGCGCAATACCTCGACCAGATGCCGCCGCGCGGCGACAACATGGTGCCGCTGCCTCCCTACGACGCCGACAAATGGAAGGCGTTCGCCAGCCGTGATGTCGAAGGCCGCTACGAGAAGGCCAAGTTCGCCGCCTGGCCCCTCGAAGGCCGACCGTTGACGCAGGCGTGGCCGAGCAACTTCCGCGTCAAGGATCCCGAAGCCAAGGCCGGCGCCCCGGTTGATCGGCTGCGGACGCCGTCGAACGAGGGGGAGAGCGCCCCGAGTCCCACGGACGGGGAATGAGCGGACGCGGTTCGATAGAGAAACTCCGCGATCGTTAGCCTCAAAGATCGTCGTCGGTCAGTCCAGCGTCGCGCATAATGGCACGCTGCGTGCCGGGTTTCAAATCTTGATTGCCGTGAACGGACACTACCGTTTGCCGCCCCGAGGCCGGGTGGCGGTAAATGTGGTGGCTGCCGTTAATGCGGGCCAACATCCAGCCGCGCGGTTCGAGCAGTCGGCACATCGGCTTGTCTGAGATTGTTTTCACGCGGTTCGATCCGCGGCAATACGAGCGAGGGCGTCATCGTGGGCGACGGCGAGCCATCCCTCGGCCGCCTCGCGGAGATTGGCGCGAACCTCGTCGAGTGTCTCGCCCTGGGTGTGACAGCCGGGTAGCGCGGGGATGGAAGCGGAGTAGCCGCCCGCCTCGGGTTCTGGTTGGACCATTGCGGTAAGGACGACGGGGACATCGACGGTAATAGGCGGAACGGGGATAACGGCTTGGCTCATGTTCGATTTCCTCTTGTCCTTCGAGAAATTATCATAGAGTACGCGCGCGGTCGAGAGCAGAGGCAGCACGTAGAGCGGTCACGATTTATGCTTTCGGCGGCAGGCGAGAATCGGCGTTCAGCTCTGGGGTTACCACATGCCTGAGAATCCTTCCACTTTTCGAGACACCGGCATTCTTCCCGAGGGGCTGCCGCCGGCCCCCGAGAAAGTTCGCTGTTTCTTGTCGGAGGGACGCATCGCCGGCCAATATCTCGTTACCGGGACCGTGACGGCGATTGGCCTAGTGCTGCGTCAAAGCCTCGATTTAGGGTAGCGGCGTCCCGCACTTCGTCTGAATTCTGGCGAATTCAGCTACTCAGACAACGACCCCCGTAGCTGAATTCGCCAGAATTCAG
>JBBSES010000190.1:0-8102 GCA_038239465.1 Gemmatales bacterium | reverse complement strand
GTAGCCCCGCTAACCCGCGTGCTTCCGCCAAGGCGCGGACGCCGAGGCTATCGATCCCGGTCCCAGACAAATCGAGTTCCCGGAGCCGTCCCAGGCGCGACGAACGCGCCAGCGCGCGCAGGCCCACGTTGCCGATCGGGTTGTGGCTCAGATCGAGGATTTCCAGATGCGCCAATAATTGAGAGTTGGCGAGGGTCCGCACCGAAGTGGTGCTCAGCCCGCAATTCGGTACGCGCAATTCTTTCAACGCTTCCCGATGACGCGAGCCGCAGATCGCCTGCAAGCCCAGATCCTCAATCGGATTGGTGCCCAGTGCCAACTTGCGCAAGAACGCGAGATGGGGACTGTTGGCCAACGCTCGGCAGCCCGGCAGCCCGATTTCGCAGGCTTGAAGATGCAAGCCACGCAAACCCTTGAGCGCCGGCGTGTCGGCCAACAACTCGGCGCCGAGGTCGGTCAGGCGATTGCCCGATAGGTCGAGTTCTTCCAGCCGGCCAAGCGCGGGACTGTGAACGAGATTCGGCAGCAACTCACCGGCTTTGGTCAGCTGGACCCTCCGCAACGGCACGGAGCGGAATAACAATTCGGCGTGTTCCAGAAACGACCCGGCTTCGAGCGTGGCGCTTTCGGGAAAGCCGCGGCGAAACTGCCACTCGGCCGCCAGGTCTTTGATCGGCCCGAGCCAGGCCGCGCTGTGCTGGAATAAAAGCTCGTGTTCGCGGACC
The DNA here is from genome assembly GCA_038239465.1 of Gemmatales bacterium. GTDB lineage: Bacteria > Planctomycetota > Planctomycetia > Gemmatales > Gemmataceae > JBBSES01. Next base: position 7,377 of record JBBSES010000190.1, on the reverse strand, counting down.
ATCAAGCGATGGCGGCGCACGTCGTCCAGCCCCGGTTCGAGCAGGTCGTACTGCACGCGGATGAACTCGCCGCGCGGGTCGCCGCGCTCCTCCAGCCAGTCGGCGAACACCAGGCGCAGCCCGTCGTCGGCGGGGTCGTCCACGATGGCGTTCAGGAATGGTGCCTCGTCGTACATCGCCTGGCCCCGAGCCTGTCTCCTTGAACCGACCGACCGCCGTGCCATAATCATCTGGGAGTGCCGGCCTTCCCCGGCGAGGTATTCTAGCGACAAGAGGCCAGGCATGCGCGACTCCTCTCCCCAACCGGCCGGGACCATCGACAGCCCCGCACCAACCGGAGACGGCGCGCGCTCGGTCGAGGCGCCGATCACCGAAATGCTCTTGCTGACGCGCAGCGGCGATCTCAGCGCGACCGAACTGGTCATGCTGGTGCGCGCCAGCTTGCGCAAGAAATGGCAGCACGGCCAGCGCCAACCCGTGGAGGCGTTTCTCGTCGGCTTCCCGTCGCTCAAGGAGAACGACGCCGCGGTCCTCGACTTGATCTTCGACGAGGTCGGCCTGCGCGAAGAGCGCGGCGAGAAACCGGAGGTGGAGGAATACGTCGCGCGCTTCCCCCGACTGGCCGACCCGGTGCGGCGTCAGTTCGCGCTGCACGAGGTGGTGCGCTCCATCGCGCCGCCGCCCGTCGCGGCCGCGCCGCCGGCCCCGGTCTGGTCGCTGCCCCCGCGGACGCCGTTCGGCGTCGGCACGCCCACCGTGGAGGGGTACGAAATTCACGGCGAACTCGGCCGCGGCGGCATGGGCGTCGTCTACAAGGCGCGGCACAAGAAGCTCAATCGACTCGTCGCCCTGAAGATGGTCCTGACGGGCGCTCACGCCGGCGCCCAGGATTTAGCCCGGTTCCGCACCGAGGCCGAGGCGGTCGCCAGCTTGCAGCATCCGAATATCGTGCAGATTTACGAAGTCGGCGAGCAGGACGGTTTGCCGTTCTTCTCCCTGGAGTACATCGACGGCGGCAGCCTGGCGGACAAGGTTTACAAGCATCCCGAGGGGCTGCCACCGCGCGAGGCGGCCGCGCTAGTCGAGAAGTTGGCCGAGGCGATGCAGGCGGCGCATCAGCACGGCATCATCCACCGCGATTTGAAGCCGGCCAACGTGCTGCTCACCAAGGACGGCGTGCCCAAGATCACCGACTTCGGCTTGGCCAAACGCCTCGGCAGCCAGGACGGCCAGACGCGAACCGGCTCTGTCATGGGCACGCCGAACTATATGTCGCCCGAGCAGGCGGCCGGCCAGACGCGGCTGATCGGCACCCCCAGCGATGTCTACGCCCTCGGCGCTCTCCTCTACGAAACGCTCACCGGCCGGCCCCCTTTCGACGACGAATCGCCGATGGAAACGCTGCGCCAGGTCATCGACAAGGAGCCGGTGGCGCCGTCGATCCTGCGTCCGGAAGTGCAGCGCGACCTGGAGACGATCACCCTGAAGTGCCTGCACAAGGAGGCGCAAAAACGCTACGGCAGCGCTCAGGCCCTGGCCGAAGACCTGCGCCGCTATTTGAACCACCTTCCCATCGAAGCCCGGCCCATCGGCGGCGTCGAGCGCGCCTTCAAGTGGGCCAGGCGCCATCCCGCCATCGCCGTCTTGACGGGGTTTCTGCTCCTGGCCTTCGCCGCGCTCCTCGTCGGTGGCGTGCAGTGGCACTTGCAGCTGGAAGGCGCACTGGCGGAAGAGGCGCGCTTGCGCCGTGAGGCCGTTCAAGGCAAAGAGGCGGCCGACGACCGCTCCGTCCGTCTGATGGTCATGAATGGCACCCGGCAGGTGGAATCCGGCGACGTTCTGGGCGCCTTGCCCTGGTTCACGCGCGCGTTGAGGCGCGAGGAGGCCGACCCCGGCCGCGCCCTGCTGCATCGCGTGCGCATCGGCGCCGCGATGCACCAAAGCCCGCGCATCCGGCAGATGTGGTTTCACGACAGCCGGGTGACTCACGCCGCTTACAGCCCCGACGGCAAAAAAGTACTCACCACCACCGGCGATGGCACGGCCCGACTCTGGGACACGCGCGACGGCAGCCCCCTCGGCGAGGCGATGCGTCACGGCGACCGGGAAGCCGTGGTCGGCGGCGCCTTCAGTCCCAATGGCAGCCGCGTGGTGACGGCCAGCCTCGACGGCACGGCCCGGCTCTGGGACGCGCGCACCGGCAAAGCGCTCGTTCCGCCGTTGCTCCACGCGGGGCCGGTCTACCACGCGGAATTCAACTCCGCGGGCGACAAGGTGTTGACCGCCAGCGGCGACGGCACCGCCCGGCTCTGGGACGCGGCCACCGGCCAGGCCAGTCCTCATGCGTTCAAGCACGACGGCCCGGTTCGCCACGCCGCGTTCAGCCCCGACGGCAAATTCGTGGCGACGGCCAGCGACGACAAGACGGCCCGCCTCTGGGACGTGGCCCGAGGCGAAAGCGTGGGGCCAGCGTTGAAACACGACGGGCCGGTCCTCCACGCCGCCTTTTCGCCGGACAGCAAGCGCCTGGCCACCGCCAGCGACGACGAAACGGTTCGCCTCTGGGACGTGCCGACCGGCAAGCACGCCTCGCGTCCCTTGAAGCATGGCGGTCCCGTCTTCTTCGTCGCCTTCAATCCGGCGGACGGCAAACACATCGTCACCGCCAGCGAGGACAACCGGGCGCAAATCTGGGACACATCGACTGGCGATCAGGTCGGCGCCCGTCTCAGGCACGGCAGCAACGTGACCCGTGCCGCCTTCAGCGCCGACGGCAAGACGATCGCCACCGCCAGCGACGACGACACGGCCCGCGTCTGGGACGCCGCCACCGGCGAGCCATTGTCGCCTCCTTTGCGGCATAACGGCACGGTCCATAGCGCCGCGTTCAGTCCCACGGACAAGCACTTGCTCACCGCCAGCGACGACGGCACGGCCCGCGTCTGGGTCGGCGAGACGAATGAATTGCTCGGGCCGCCACTGAAGCACGACGCGCCACTGACGGCCGGGTCGCTCAGCCCCGACGGCCGGCTTGCCCTGACCGCCACCAGGGGAGGAGACATCCGCCTGTGGAACCCCGCCGACGGCAAGCCGCTGTCGCCGACGATGAAGCACGAAGGCCCCGTGACGAGCGCCGTTTTTAGCCCGGACGGCCTAAACATCGTCAGCGCCAGCGCCGACCACACGGCCCAGGTATGGGACGTTACGACACGCCAGAAAGTGGGGCCGCGGCTGCGCCACGACAAGGCCGTGAATGCCGCCACGTTTAGCCCCGACAACCGCCAGGTGGCCACCGCCAGCGACGACAAGAGCGCCCGCGTGTGGGACGCCGCCACGGGAAGGGAAGTCGCCCGGTTCGACGGCCATACCGCCCCGGTCCACGGCGCGCGCTTCAGTCCCGACGGCAAGCGCGTGGTTACGGCCAGCGCCGACCACGCGGCGCGCGTCTGGGACATCGGTAATCCGAAAACCTCGCCTCTGAAACTGTCCCACGGCGACGACGTCCTGTATGCCGAATTCAGTCCCGATGGCAAGCGCGTGGTCACGGCCAGCGCCGACCGCTCCGCGCAGCAATGGGACGCGGCCACGGGCCAGAAGGTTGGCCCGCCGCTGCGCCATGCCAGCCGGGTCGTCCAGGCGACCTTCGACCCTGACGGCAAACGCATCGCCACGGCCAGCGACGACAACACGGCGCGCATCTGGGGCGCGGCCACCGGGCAGCCGACGGTGCCCCCCATGCGCCACGGCGGCTCGGTGGCCCGCGCCGTTTGGGGACCGTCCGGCCAACGGCTGCTCACCGCCAGCGACGACAACACGGCCCGCGCCTGGGATGCCGCCACCGGCGAGCCTCTGTCGCCGCCCCTCGCCCACAACGGCGGCGTCGTGGATGTCGATTTCAACGACAACGGCCAGCGCGTCCTCACCGCCAGCAGCGACAAGACGGCCCGCCTGTGGAACCTGCCGCCGGACGAACGCTCGATGGAGGAACTCGAAGACCTCGCCCAACTGCTGGCGGGCGGCTCTATCGACGCCACGGACGGCTTCGTGCCGCTCGACGCCGAGGCGCTGAAAGCCGTGTGGATCAAGAGCAAACGGAAGTGACCAGCGGCCTGAAAACAAGCACTGTCTAGGCGAGCGGGGTGGCATAAGCCCCCCGAGAATAAACTCGGGGGGGCTTACGCCACCCCGCTCGCCAAGCGAATCCCGCGATTTCGCTTCCCTTTGCCTTCCTTTTCCCGTTTCCTAGTCAGAATGCCACCGATCTTCCCACCGTTTCCTTCGAGGTCACGTATGCGTACCACCCTTTCCTGCCTCGCCCTGTTGCTCGCTTCGGTCGCCGGGGCGGCCGACGATTACAAACTGGCCGGCGACTCCCTGGAGCAGCCCAACGTTCCCAAGGGCAAAATCATCAAGCAAGAGCCGTGGAAGAGCAAAGTCTTCGACGGCACCGTCCGCGATTGGTGGATCTACGTCCCCGACCAGTACGACGGCAAAACTCCCGCGGCCGTCATGGTCTTCCAGGACGGCGACGGCTACCAAAACCCCAAGGGGCAGTTCCGCGTGCCGACGGTCTTCGACAACCTCATCCACAAGAAGGAGATGCCCGTCACCATCGGCATCTTTCTAAACCCCGGCAACGTCCCGGCGGCCGAGGTGGGCCAAAAGGGACGCAGCAACCGTAGCTTCGAGTACGACACGCTCTCGAATCAGTACGCGACCTTCCTGGAGAAGGAGATTCTGCCCCAGGTGGCCAAGACCTATAAGCTGCGCGACGACGCGGCCGGCCGCGCGATCGGCGGCATCAGTTCCGGCGGCATTTGCGCCTTCACCGTCGCCTGGGAACGCCCCGACCTGTTCAGCAAGGTGCTGAGCCACGTCGGCAGCTTCACCAACATTCGCGGCGGCGACGTCTATCCCGGCATGATCCGCAAGACCGAGAAGAAGCCGATCAAGGTCTTTCTGCAGGACGGCAGCGGCGACCTCGACAACCTGCACGGCAGCTGGCCGCTCGCCAACAAGCAGATGGACGCGGCCTTGAAGTTCGCCAAGTACGACTACAAGTTCGAGTTCGGCGACGGCGGCCACAACGGTAAGCACGGCGGCGCCATCATGCCGGATTCGCTCCGCTGGCTGTGGCACGACCAGGCGCCCAAGGGCGACAACCAGTAATCCACTCGGGAGACGGCCGTGAAAAAGTGTATCGTGATCGTAGCGCTCGCGCTGCTGGCCTCGCCCGCCGCGGCGCAAGACATGCCGTTGTCGCAAGTGTTGATCGACGGCCAGGGCTGGCGTCCCTTCGCCAAGGGATTCAAGTCGATCCAAGGATTGACGACCGATAAGCAAGGCCACGTCTACGTCACCGACGCCGACAGCCCGACGCTGTTCCTCGTCGAGGAACAAGCGGGGAAGAAATCGTTTGCCGATGTCAGCGCGAAACCGGGGGGACTGACGTTCGGCGGCGCGAACGGACACTTCTACATGTCGCTGCCCGGCAAGCCCGCGTTGCGCTCTTTCGACGGGCAAGGCAAGGTCGGCTGGGAAGCGATGCTGCCCGCCGTCGCCCAGGGCCTCGCGGTGACGCGCAAGGACGGCGTCTATTTCAGCGTGCCGGAAGAGAAGGCCGTTTACCTCATCGAGAAAGAGGGCAAGCCGCGCAAGGTCGCCGAGGGCATCGGCAAGCCGACGGGACTGCTGCTCGCGCCCGATCAAGGAACCCTCGTCGTGGCCGACGCCGCCGGCAAGCACCTCTATAGCTTTCGCGTCGAGAAAGACGGTGCCCTGACGTGCAAGGAAGGCTATCACACGCTGCGTTTGCCGGCCGGGCAGAAGGCCAGCGGCGCCGAGGGCATGGTCTTCGATAACGCCGGCCGTCTGTACGTCGCTACCGCGGTGGGCGTGCAGTGCTTCGACCCGACCGGCCGCATGAACGGCGTGTTGCTCAACCCGTCGGCCATGCCGCCGACGGCCATCGCTTTCGGCGGGGCGGACGGCGATCAGCTTTATATCGCCTGTGGCGATCAGATTTTCGTCCGCACGACCAAAGCGAAGTGCGCGTATGCAGTCGAGAAGCCGAAATAGTGAGCGTCGCAGCGCTCGTGTCTCACAGCCCGAAGCGCGAGCAAGGGGCCAAGCGGTCGGCTCGCTCCGCGAAGACCCTTGCTTGCGCTTCGGGCGGTGCGAGTACTTGCTCTCTCCGTGAAATTCCCAAGTAGCCCGCTTGCTGTCGCGCGGGGCAGGTCCATAGATTAACTTGGATTCCGCCGCGTTTTGGCTCCCGACCGTCTCCCCTGGACAGCAGGTAGCGCATGGCCTCGCCGCCCCTTCTCTCGTTCGACGAACTGGTCGCCCCCATCCCCGGCGCCAATCCGGCCGGCGAGAAGTACCTCCCCAACGAGGTGCAAGAGAAGCTGGAGAAAGGCCGCCAAGAGGAAGATCCCGAGGAGCCGGAGCGCAAGCCCGACTGGCCCGGCATCGTCCGCGTCGCCACCGAGACGCTGACCAGTACCTCGAAAAACCTCGAGGTGGCCGCCCGGTTGACCGAAGCACTCGTCAAGCTGCACGGTTTCGCCGGCCTGCGCGATGGGTTGCACTTGATGCGCGATCTGCTCGACCAGGCCTGGGAGCGCCTGATCCCCGCCCTCTCCGAAGAGGGCGACACCGAGGAAGATATCGCCTTCAATCTCGAACGGCGCATCGCCCGCTTGAACTGGCTCGATCCGCCCGACGACACCAGCGGCTCGCGCTTTCCGATCACGGTGCGCATGGTGCCCATCATCGTGTCGTCCGTGGGCAAGTACAGCTGGCAGGACTGGCGCCGCGTCCAGGACGGCAAGGGCGAGATCACGCAAGAGGAATTCGACAAGGCCGTCGAGGCGGCCAAGGTCGAGACGTGCAAGGGCATCCTGGAAGATATGGACGCCTGCGCCGAGGAGATCACGCTCCTCGTGCGGCAAATGGACGCGCGTTTCAGCGGCACGGCGCCGTCGTACAATCGCGTGCGCATGGCCCTCGAAGAGTCGCGCGGCCTGCTCCGCGAAATTCTCAAACGAAAGAGTCCGGGCGACGACCCAGAAAGTGATACACCGGGGGAAGCCGAGGTCGCCACTGAGGGAAGCGACCACGGCAAGCCGGCGGCGACGCGATCGATGAAGTCGCGCGCCGACGTCTATCGGCAGCTGAAGCAGGCCGCCGACTTGCTCCGCCAGCTGGAGCCGCACAGCCCGGTTCCGTACCTGGTGCAACGGGCCGTGGACCTGGGCGACTTGCCGTTCCCGCTGCTCTTGAAACGGCTGGTTCGCGACGCCAACGTGCTGAACGAGATGAACCGGGAGTTCGATTTGAAGCTGGATGAGGCATCGGGACCGTCGTCCTGAGAGT
>JBBSES010000189.1:0-8167 GCA_038239465.1 Gemmatales bacterium | reverse complement strand
TGGGGGCGCGCGCCCCCCCCCCCGCGGTCCACAACGTTAATTTGGTCCTGGGGCGGCCACCCCCGCCCCCGCTCGCTCTATTTGGCATTATTTCTGCATAGCTCCTTCTCATGTCCCAACCGATACCAAGACATTGAAGGAGCTTCATATGTTCGGCCGCATGAACAAGCCCGTATGGCTGGCCTCGACCGTCGCTTCTGGCCTCGTACTGAGTTCAAGCCTCCTGTTCGCGCAACCCGGCGGTGGTCGGCCCGCGGGCGGACAAGGTAGCTCGCGCCCTGCCCAGGGAAACACGCCGAGTCAGGGGCAGAACCAGAACCCGAATCAGCAGAACCAGAACCCGAATCAACAGAACCCGAACCAGAGCCCGAATCAACAGAACCAGAACCCGAATCAACAGAACCCCAATCAGCAGGATCCGAACCAGAACGGTCAGAACCAGGGCGGCGCCGCTCAGACCACGCAAAACGGCAACGGTAATACCATCAACCGCGTCAACGGCGGCAGCCCCAACCAGCCCAGCCAGGGACAAAACCAGGGCGCGACCTTCCAGCCCAGCGGCGGCAGCAACACGCAGCAGCGCGATCAGGCATTACGCAACCAACAGAACGCGCAACGCCTGGCGACCACAGGCATCAACGGCGCCTTCAGCCCCTTCGGCAATGGCCTGGCCGCCAATCCCTTCCTCAGCGAAGGCGGCTTCCTGAATTCGGGCGTCGGCAACGTGTTCAGTCCGTTCGGCAACGGCAGCGGCCAAAACCCGTTCATCGCCGCCACCGGCCAAAACCTCGGCTCGAACAATCCTCTGAGCAGGGCCGACGCCAACAATCCATTCCTGTCGCCGACCGGCTTCTTGAACGCGACCGCCGACCGGAACCTGGGTCAGACGGGCGGCTTCCCGTCCGGCAACCCGTTCCAGAATGGCGGAAACGTCAATGGTGGCGGGAGCCAACCCAGCCCGACTCAGGGCCAGCTCAACGGTGCCGCGCCGCCGATCGGCAACGGCACGACTCCTGGAGGTTCCAGCAACGGCACCAATCCCGTCGGCACCACGGGCCGCCCGGGCAACAATAACAATGGCACGACGAATGGCAGTAATCCGGGCACCAGCAACGGCACCAACGCCACTGGCACTAACGGTAGCACGTCGCCCGCTGGCAATCCCGGCAGCGGCAACGGTACGAACCCCGTGAACAACAACGGCGGTAACAATCCGAGCAACAATCCCAGCAGCAGCAATGGCTCCAATGGTCAGCCCGCTAATCCGGGGCAAGCCACCGTGGGCGGCAATCAATCGGGCAACCGCACGACGCAGCCGGCCGGAGGGTCGCCTCGTCCGTAAAGTATCGGCGATAAAGCGAAGAGCGGCGGGAAGACGACGTCTCCCCGCCGCTCTTCTTTTTAGCTCATGAGTTTTCTACCGCTGCAGCGCGGGCGGCAACTCCGGCTTGCCCGCCATCGGCTGCTGCATGGAATCGAGCGCCTCGCGTGTCATCTTGTCGGCGAACTCCTGCAGGCCGGCCATTCCGCCCTGATCGCTCAGCTGGAAGCCCGACTTCTCGGCCACCAGCAGATTGATGAGCATACCCATCATGCCGCTGCTGGAGCCGATGGCGTGGCCGTTCTCGCCGTTGGCCCCGGCCATGAAGACGCGCTCCGGCACCAGCGGTTGATTGCTATGCGACAGGTGTTCCGCCACCAGCGCCAGAGCGTACAGCCGCGGGTCGCCGAACGACTGGATTTTGCGCAGCAACACCGACGCTTCCGAGAGGCCAAGTTGCATGGTCCGCGAACTTTCGCCGCGGCCGGCGAGGACGCGCTGTTGACTCTCGGCCTCCGCGGTGACGAGCGTTTGCTCGGCCTGCTTCTTCGAGCGCTCCAGTTCCGCCTGCGCGGTGACGACCATCTGCTCGGCCTGACGCCGTGCCCGCGCCAACTCCGCTTCCGCTTGCTTGCTCACCTTGACCAGTTCCGCTTGCCCGTGGTTCTGAGCGATCTCTACCTGCACCAGCGAATTCGTGAGTTGCGTCTGCATCGCCGCCTGCGCCTGTGCCTGATTCAGGGTCTGCTGCTTCTCGGCGGCGGCGCGTTGCCGCTCGAAGGTTTCGATTTGCTCGATTGACAGCTGCCGCAAACGCAGCTGTTCGAGCAGCGTTTCGATTTTGCCGCCCGCCTCGGCGGTGTCCGGCTTGCCGATGAGCACGTCCACGCATTCGATGTCGAAGTCGCGGAATTTGCGCAGCAGTTCCTCGCGCGCCTCGGCCTGGATCACGTCGCGCTGTTGGAGCAATTCGAGCATCGTCTTCTTGTGCGCGATGTCGCGGAAGTAGGCGCTCAACATCGGATCGAGCGTCTGCGTGATGAGCTTCTTCACGTCACCGAAACGCTGGATGACGCTGGGCGCCCGCTGGTAGTCGATGTGGACGACCATCGACAACGGCAGCATCGGCTCGTAGGCGTCCTTGGTGACGAGGTCGATCGACTTCAGGCTATCGTCGTAGCGGTGCGACTCGGTCTTGCCGGTGATCCAGTTGAGGACGAAGTTCGTGGTCGGCACCAGGATAATGGCGCCGGCGTAGGTGTTGAAGGCGTATTTGCCCGGCCCGAGCGGCCGTTCCCAGACGCCGCGTTCCCCCTCGGCGACGCGCTCGCCGTGACGGAAGGCGTCGCCGGAAATGTCGCGGCCCGAACGGCCGTGATAGCTGACGACGACGCCGACGAAGCCCATCGGCACGACGATCTTGCCGATGATCTCGACGCTGGCGAACCAACGATTGATGAAGTAGGTGCCGTCGGTCAGCGGCACATATTGACGGCCACGGCAGCCGGCGGCGCGCAGGAACGCCTCGGGATCCTGGAAGTTGTTGTGGTAGTTCGGGTCGTTCCGGTCGTTGCCGACGGAGGGGGCGATGATTTCGCCGTGCGGCAGCGAGGGGCCGTCCTGGATGGTGACGATGCCGATGCTATCGACGGTCAGCTGTTTTTCGGGGTTGAGTTGGTCGTACGTCTGGATGGGCCGGCCGATCACGACGGGCGTGAAGCCATCGACTTCGGCCAACTCATTCTGCCAGCTAATGAGGGTTTCCAATTCGTTGGTGCCCTGCATGGCCAGGCGATAGACGGCGTCTTCGCTGATGACGACGAACAGGGCGAGATTAATGGCGTAGACGCCTTCGCGCAGGATCATGCGCTGCCGGCCGCGCTGCCCGCCGACTTCGTGCGTCACGCCCTCGCCGAGGAAGGTGCGCGCGTCCTGGAAGTAATTGCAATCGACGACGCGGCCCAGCGTCTGGCTCGGTTGCAGCGGTTTGCCGTCGCGGGCGTAGACGTAGCCGATCTTTCCCTGCGGCACGGTGACGAGTTGCACGCGATGGATGCGGTACTGAAAGCGCCAGAGATAGAAGTGCAAGCCGCCGCGGAGGACATCGGCCTGGTAGCCGGCCTCGCCGTGCAGGGCGATGATGCCGCCTTCGGGCACGGAGCCGCCCTTGGACCATAACTTCTCGATGATGCCGACGCGATTGTTGGGGATGTAGCGCAGGCCGAGCAGCAGTTCGACGGCGATGACGCCGACGAAGACGAGGAAGAACAGGAACAGGACCGCGAACGAGATCAGGTCCAGGCCAAACATGATTACCTCGCGTGAGAGGGGGCGAAGCGGCACGGGAACGGCGGCGCATCGGTCGATAAGTGCCGATTATCGGTCGCGCGGCTCAACCGTGCCAATGCTTTCTTATTCGCCGGGGGCGAGCGAGGATTGCACAAGCCCTGCTGGGCTTTTGCCGACGCGCCGCATATCAATGCTTTAGCAGCCGCGCGGCGAAGGACACATCCTCCTTCTGGCTCCCCTCCCCTAAAGGAGAGGGGAGAATACCCGCGGTATGTCGTTTTGCCCTCTGAGGCAGGAGTCGATCGCATGCGCGTCTTCGTCACTGGCGGCACCGGACTGGTCGGCAAGCGCCTCATTCGCCAGCTGCGCAAGCGTGGCATTGGCGTGGTCGCTTTATCGCGGCGCAAGGCGGCGGCCGAGCAACTCTTCGGCGTCGATGCCACGGTGGTCGAGGGTGACCCGATGAAGACCGGCCCCTGGATGGACGCCGTCGCCGACTGCGACGCCGTCATCCACCTGGCCGGCGAGAACGTCTTCGCCAAGCGCTGGAACGACGAATTCAAGACGATGCTGCGCGAGAGCCGCACGCTGGGGACGGCCAACGTCGTGCAGGCGCTGGCGCGTAATCCGAAGACGGCGTCGGGCAGTCCGAAAGTGCTGGTCAGCGCGTCGGCCATCGGCTACTACGGGCCGCACGGCGACGAGGAGCTTACCGAAGACAGCCCTCCCGCGGCCGACTTCATGGCCAGATTGTGCGTCGATTGGGAGAACGCCGCCAAGGCCGCCGAGGCTCATGGCGTCCGCGTCGCCCTGGTGCGCATCGGCGTCGTCCTCGACAAGGAAGGCGGAGCGCTCGGCAAGCTGCTCACTCCCTTCAAACTCGGCGCGGGCGGCCCGATCGGCAATGGCAAGCAGTACATGTCGTGGATCCATCACGAAGACCTGGTCGGCATCTTCCTGCACGCCCTAGAACGGCCCGAGACGAGCGGCCCCTACAACGGCACGGGGCCGCATCCGGTGACGAACAAGGATTTCGGCAAGGCGCTGGGCAAGGTTCTCGGGCGGCCGTCGTTCATGCCGACGCCGGCCTTTGCGCTGAAGATGCTGCTGGGCGAGGCGGCCGACATCGTGACCCAGGGCCAGCGCGTGTTGCCGAAACGGACACTGGCGGCGGGGTATGTGTATCAGTTCCCGGAGATCGAGAAGGCACTGGCGGATGTGGTGAAGTAATGGCATACTTCTCCTCCATCGAGTTACAGCTTTGAGCACGAAGCGCAAGCAAGTGTCTTACGCTGCTGACCGAGTTCACTTGCTTGCGCTCCGTGCTCAAGGAATTAGGAGTTCGTTAGCAAGGAGCGCGCCGAGTGGTTGAGTCCTTCTCCGAGCGATGGGGTCGGAGACAACGCGACTGCGGATTCGCGGACACGCCATTAACCATGATCGCTTGCGGCCCTGACTTCCTGCCGGATTCCGCCGCCCCTTGTCTAAGCTTTAAGGAAGCGATAAGGCCCGTTCCTATCTGGAATGTTTTCGGCTCTCCTGCTGACTGGTCGTCATCGGATCGTCAGCGTCTCGCGCCCTACCTTATGATCGGCTCCGATGGGGGTTGCTAACCCGATGTGCATTGAGCAAGGCACTGGCGCTGTCGTGCTTCTCGATCACGAGGACAGGTTTCGTACCCGCCAGTTCGTAAATAGCAGCGTTCGTCAACTCGCCGAATGCCTGCTGACTTACATGGGCGAGACGAACTCCGAGCGATTCCGGTTGACGGTCCAGGACATCGACCCGGCGGCACTCGTCGAGAAGTCGTTCTGGTGGTATGAGGCCAGTCACTTGAATGGCGATGCCGCTCCGTGAATAGGACATTCTCCTCGTTCCCCCTCAAATCGCGCATTTTCCCCTCGCGTGCCCGCACGCAGCCGGTCTATAATTAAGAATTGATGAGACCCGCCGTCCGTATCCGCCCGCCTCCATCCCACCGATTCTCTTTCCGAGGGGATCACGCATGTTGTCCCGATCCTTCCTTGTGCCGACCATCGGCTGTTGGCTGCTCCTCGCACATCCGTTGCTCGCCCAGGTTCCCGAGAAAGCGACGGAACTGACCGTCGAACCGAGCCAAATCGCGTTGAATCATGCCGAGGATCGGCAACGCCTCCTCGTCAGCGGCAAGCTGGCCGACGGCACGATGCGCGATTTGACGCGCGGCGCTCGCTACGTTTCAGCCAATTCCGCCGTGGCGCAGGTTTCCGCGGAGGGCATCGTCACCCCCAAGGCGGCGGGCGATACCACCATCCAGGTGAATGGCGATGGCGTCAGCGCGACCGTCGCCGTGTCGGTGAAGGGGATGGCCGCTCGGCCCGTCAGTTACGTCAACGACGTGATGCCGATCCTCGCCAAGGCCGGTTGCAACATGGGCGCTTGCCACGGTTCCGCGTCGGGTAAGAAGGGGTTCAAAGTATCGCTACGCGGCTACGACCCGACGGCCGACTACCCGATCCTCACGCGCGGCACCGAAGGCCGACGCCTGAATTTCAGCGACCCGGAACGCAGCCTGCTCCTGCTCAAGCCGACCGGACAGGTGCCGCACGAAGGCGGCAAGCGCTTCGAGAACACGCATATCTATAGCCGGGTCATCGCCCGCTGGGTGGCCCAGGGAGCGGCCAGCGACCTGGCGACGGCGCCGCGCTTGACCGGCATCGAGGTCTTCCCCCCGTTCCGCGCCTTCCCGAAGCCCAACCTGGAACAGCAACTTCTGGTGCTGGCGAAATACAGCGACGGCAGCCGCCGCGACGTGACCGACGACGCCCGCTACTCGACCAATAACGAACGCGCCGCCGACGTGGACGAAGCGGGCCTGGTCAAAATGCCGGCCAAGGGTGAGGCCGCGATCATGGTCCGCTACGGCGACATGGTGGCCGTCAGCACCGTCGTCGTCATGAAGCATGATCCGAAGTTCGCCTGGAACGCTCCCGCGGAACACAACTACATCGACCGCGTCGTCAACGCCAAGCTGCAGCGCATGGAAATTCTGCCCTCCGATCTGGCCACCGACGAGAAGTTTCTGCGCCGCGTCTTCTACGACGTGATCGGCATGCCGCCGACGCCCGATGAAATCCGCGCCTTCCTCGCCGACCGGGCGCCGGACAAGCGGGCCAAGGTCATCGACGGCCTGCTCGAACGCCCCGAACACGCCGAGTTCTGGGCGACCAAATGGGGCGACCTGTTCAAGATTCGCTTCGACCTGATGCGCGACAAGGGCACCTGGGGCTTCTACCGCTGGCTGCGCGATAGCATCGCGGTGAACAAACCATTCGACCAGTTCGTGCGCGAGGTCGTGACCGCCGACGGCAGTTGCGCCGAGAACCCGCCGGCCAACTACTGGCGCGTCTTCACCAACGCCGACGACGCCAGCGAGGCCACGATCCAAGTGTTCTTCGGCATCCGCCTCATGTGCGCCAAGTGCCACGATCATCCGTTCGAGAAGTGGGTGCAGAAGGACTACTACGGCATGTCGGCCTTCTTCTCGCAAGTCAATCGCAAGACGGGCGGCCGCAAGGACGACATGATTATCTTCCGCAACGAAGCCATCGCGCAGGCCCGGCACCCGAACACGGGGCAAACGCTCAGCCCCAAGCTCCTCGACGGCGCCAGCGTGGAGATTAACGCCGACCGGGATGGCCGGGCCGCCCTCGCCGAGTGGATGACGCGGCCCGACAATCCTTACCTGGCGCGGGCCACGGTCAATCGGCTCTGGGGCCATCTGTTCGGCAAGGGGATCATCGACCCGGTGGACGACATTCGTTCCAGCAACCCGGCCGTCAACGAACCGCTGCTCGACGCCCTGGCCAAGGAGTTCGTCGCCCGCAAATTCGACACGCGCCACATGCTGCGAACGATGCTGAACTCGGCGGCGTATCAACGGGCGGCGCGCGGCAACGACTTCAACCGCGACGACAATCAGAACTTCGCCCGCGCCTTGCCGCGGCGTCTGTCGGCGGAGCAACTGTTCGACACGCTCGGCCAGGTGACGGGCGTGCGCGAGGGATTCACCGGGCGCATCGGCAACCAGGGCACCGTGGCCATGCCGTCCGGCGGGCTGCGCGCGGGGCAGTTGCCCGACCGCCAGCTGACGGCGGAAATGCTCGACCTGTTCGGCCGGCCGCGCGGCGATTCGAGTTGCGCCTGCGAACGCCACGAGGAAGCGAGCATGACGCAGGCGCTACACCTCATTAACGGCAAGGGAGTGGCGGCCCGGCTGAACAACCCCGGCGGCCGATTGGCGCAACTGGTCCGCGCGCCGAAGCTGACCGATGGCCAGTTGATCGAGGAGGTATACTTATTGGTCCTGTGCCGCTTGCCCGAGGCGTCCGAGATGGAGGTGTTCCAGAAGCATTTCGAGGCGACGAAAGATCGGGGCAAGGCGGCCGAGGATTTGATGTGGGCGCTGCTGAATACGAAGGAGTTTTTG
This sequence comes from Gemmatales bacterium, assembly GCA_038239465.1. Taxonomy (GTDB): domain Bacteria; phylum Planctomycetota; class Planctomycetia; order Gemmatales; family Gemmataceae; genus JBBSES01. Next base: position 89 of record JBBSES010000189.1, on the reverse strand, counting down.
TTCAATCATTAGCGCCGAGCGCGAGGCCGCGATCGAGTTCGTTTCGCCGCTCTCCGCAGGGAAGCGCGGGGGGTGTGTCTCGCGCGTCC
>JBBSES010000188.1:0-8203 GCA_038239465.1 Gemmatales bacterium | reverse complement strand
GATGAAATTGCCTTGGATCAAGTTGCCGCTGCCTCCGGTGAGGGTAATGCCTACGCCCGAGTCGGCAATGACGTTGCCGGCGCCCACATCGCCTATGGAGATATTGGTTGCGCCCTCTAGTTCGATGCCGTCCTCGCCATTGCCGCGCGCCAGGGTGCCGCTGGCGTCGGTGCCGATGAGGTTGGAGTCGAGCGTATCGCCGCGCTCGCTCGGGCCGACGTAGACGCCGAGCGTGCTGTTGGACGAAATGACGTTGCCGAGGACTTGGTTATTGGTACCGCCCATAAAGGACGAGCCATTGAGAGAGACGCCGAAGATGTTGCCCTGCGGCGTGGCGCCATCGCTGGCGATGCCGATGAAATTGCCCCGCACGAGGTTGTCGGTCGCGCCGCTGCCTTCGATGTGGACCCCGTCGCCGATGTTGCCGGAAATGACGTTGCGTTCCGCGGGAGTCGTGCCGCCGATGACGTTGAGCTGTCCGCCCACGAAGATGCCATTGCCGGTAAAGCCGTCAATGATGAGGCCCTGGACGATGGAATGGTCGGATAAGATCAAGCCGTCGAATGACCCGGCGATGGCAGCTTTGGTCAACTCGACCGTCGCGCCGCGTCCGGTTTTTTCGGTCGTGCCGTCGAGGGTGATGCCGCTCAAAGTCGGCAGCGCGCCGAGCAAGCGGATGGTGACGACGGAACTGCCGGCGGGATCGATGTCGAAGGTGATCGTGTCGCCGAAAGAGGCGGTGGCGATCTCGTAGCGGAGCATCCCCGGCGTCGGCGACAGTGAATCGCCGAGCGATGTGACGGTCGCCATCAGGTCGCGCCGCTCCAGCATCTCCACCATCGGCCGAAAGAAACAGCGGCGGGAGACGACTGGACGGCGGGCGCGCGGACGGAGAAACCACGACAGCGACGGCATGGATGGCTACCTGGCGGGCGAGAACGGGATCGGTCGAACGGAATCGGCACCTCGGAGGTTCATCGTCCATACGCGGCGGCCAACCGACCCGGTTCGGGGGGACTGCGGTTTCGCGCTGGCCCTGGTGACGACTTTGCTCGTCGGTGCAATCTTCATGAAAAATTCATCATGTGTTATCCTAATCCCCGCATTCGCGCAAGTCGAGCCACATTGCGAATATTCCCTGCGACAGCTGGAAAGCCAGGGGTATGTGGTGCGGCGCCTGTTCGGCCAGGCCGCCGTGGACCGGGCGCGAAGCCGGCTGGCGACTGATGCTCTGGCCGATGGCTTCGAGGAATTGATGTGGATCGACGCCGATATTGCCTTCGAGCCGCGCTCGGTCGAACGGCTGCGCGGCCACGGCCTGCCTATCGCGTGCGGCCTCTATCCCGTCAAGGGCGAAAAGCGTCTCTCCTCGGTCCTACTACCCGGCACCCGCGAAGTGGTTTTCGGAAGTGAAGGCGGCCTGCTCGAAATCCGCTACGCCGCCGCCGGGTTCCTCTATACCCGGCGCCAGGTTTATCTTGACATCCAGCAGGGCGAACGCCTGCCGGTGTGCGACCGAGCGGTCAAGCCGTTGGTGCCGTACTTCCTACCCATGATCCATGAGGAAAGCGGCGTCTCATGGTATCTCGGCGAGGACTACGCTTTCGGCGAACGGGCCCGGCGCCACGGCTATCGCGTGTTCGCCGACACGACCATCCGCTTGCAGCACATCGGCGTCTACGGCTACGGCTGGGAAGACCTCGGCGGCGGGACGGCGCGGACGGAATCGTTTCGGTTTCGCGTGTGAGCAACAGGGCGAGCGGGGCCAGCGTTAGCGCCCCGAGTAGTGGCGATCGGCAGGGGCCCCTTCGACGAGGGCATTCACTGGGCCGCGATCGATGAGGATATCAGCGTCGCCAATCTGCTGGCCGGTCAACCATCGGCCGAAAGCCAAACCCCGTTGAAGAAATGGCTCGCCGGCAGGGTCAAACCGAATCGCGGCCGAAAAAAGGCGGGGATTTGATATCCGTTCACGCCAGCTGCGCCACCGGAATCTCGATCACCGGCACCGACTCCAGCAATTCGCGGACAATATCCAGCGTTTGCTTCCCCTCGACCTCCGCTTCGGGCCGGACGATGAGGCGGTGGCCCAATACCCCCGGAGCGACGGCCTGCACGTCCTCGTGCGTGAAATAATGCCGGCCGTCGAGCAAAGCGCGGGCGCGTGCGCAGCGCAACAGCGTCAGCGAGGCGCGCGGGCTGGCGCCGAGCGCCAGGTCGGGATGCACGCGGCTCGCCTCGGCGATGTCCACGATGTAATGCAACAACGTCTCGGCCCCGTAGACCAAGGGCAACTGAGCCTGGATGTCGAGGATCATTTCGGGGGTGAACAGCTGCGTCGTCTCGGCGACGGGAGCGCTGAGCAGTTTGAGCATGTCTACTTCACGGGCCTTGCCGGGGTAGCCCATGTTGACGCGCAGCAGAAAGCGGTCGAGCTGCGCTTCGGGCAGGCGATAGACGCCCTCTTGCTCGACCGGGTTTTGCGTGGCCAGCACCAGGAAGGGGCGCGGCAACGGCAGCGTCGTCCCCTCGATGGTCACTTGATTCTCTTGCATCGCTTCCAGCAGGGCCGATTGCGTCTTGGCGGGGGCGCGGTTCACCTCGTCGGCGAGCAAGACCTGACAGAAGAGCGGCCCTTTACGCAACACGAAATCGTTGGCCTTGCGGTCGAAGATGTATGTGCCGGTCACGTCGGACGGCAGCAAGTCCGGCGTGAACTGCAAGCGCTGATAGTGGCCGCCGATGACCTTGGCGAACGTCTTCGACAACGTGGTTTTGGCGACCCCGGGGACGCCTTCGAGCAGAACGTGGCCATTGGCGAGCAGGGCGATGAGGAATTGCCGCGTGACCGCTTCCATGCCGACGACGACGCGGCCGACTTCGGCGAGCGTGCGGTCGCGGAGGGAGCGAATCTTGTCGGCGAGTTCGCGGATCGCCACGCCGTCGCTGGTCGGAGCCGTCATGCCGTGTCCCGTCGATGCGCGAGAAATAGCAATGGCGAGCGGGGGACGTCAGTCTCCCGTGGTTCTCCGAAGGAAATCCACGGGGGGCTGACGCCCCCCGCTCGCCAAGATCGGTTGTGTCGTTCCTTGGAACGCCAGGCTGCCGTCGGCCAAAGCTGCCTTTAACATATCAAGTTCGTTAGCCAGCCGTTGCAAGGCACGGGCCGACACCCGCCACGGCCGGCGCCCGTGCGCCAGTCGCCAGAGCCGATGCACTTGCCGCCAGCGACGAAAGCGCTGGCGCCAGTCGCCGGATGCCCTTACTCGCGGCCGCTCGGGGCCATCGCCTCCAGGAGTGGCGTCGAAGAAACGCCGCGCCATTTCACGGGCCGCGTCCCAATAGTTGCCGTCGGCGTGCATCGCCTGATGGCGCAGGTCCACGATGGCGGCGGGCGGCGTCAGCGCGGCCAGCGCCGGCTGCAACAGCGGCACGCGCGCGTCGATGCGGTAGCGCGATCGCACCAGCCGAAGCAAGAAATAGGCCGCCACGGCGAGAGTAAGAACGACGAGGACCCCGCGCCAGAGAACGACGCGAGGAATCAGCTTGCGGATCATCTGGTTGAAGAAGTCCTCGCGCTCCAGACCCACGATAGCCTTGTTGGCGAAGCGGACGAGGTCGGCCTCGCTGGGCAACGGCAACGGCGGCACGTCTTGCATGGGCACGTCGAAGCTGGTGACGATGTCGCCGTCATCGAGGAGCAAGACGCGGTTGCGCTTGCCGCCGTCGGTCAGCCAGGAGATGGCGGCGCGGGCCAGGTCGAAGTTGTCGTTGTCCGTTTGCAGCATCATGTCGTTGATGAACAGGCTGTGATCGGCGAAGAGCAGCAGCCGGCCGCCGTCCACGCTTTCGTCGCCAGCCACGGCGAAAGGCCTGACGCGCTCGATGCCCCAGCGGTCGGGAATGGTGTCGGCGACGCGGGCGAGCGTGCGCGTGCGTTGATTGTTTCGCGGGCCGGGTTCGAACTTTAAGTAGCTGGGCGCATTGGTGGCCACGCGCGTCAGGCCATCGAAGATCGGCGGCTTCGCGCCGCGGTAAGGCACCACGAAAGGGCAATCCGGCGAGCCGCGATAGGCCTGCTTCGATCCCGCGGACACCGACAAAAGCTCTCCCGTCACTCCCACGCCCCATTGATCGCGGAGAACCTCGCATTGGCGATCGGTCGCCAGTAGCAACGCCCCACCCTGGCCGATAAACGCCGGCAGGCCGCCGGGCACGCGCGTCAGGAAGTCCGTCTTTCCCAGACAGATAATGAGAATCCGTTCGGGGTCGGTGTTGACGCCCTGGCGGAATTCCCTACCCGTGGCGATCGGCTCCAGGTCCATGCGATGGAGGATGACGCGCAGCGCGTGCGTGCCTTCGCCGAAGGGCCGCTTGGCCTGGGCGGCGGCGGGACCGGGCAAAGCAAGGAGAATCGACAAGACGGGGAGGGCGTGGAGCGCTCGGCCCAGCGAAGTCATGAGGCCGCCACCCCCGCCAGCAAGCGCAGGTCGCGCCGCGCCGCCGCCAAGACATCGGCGTCGAGCGGTTCGCGTTCGGGGGCATAGCGGGCGCGCTCATAGGCGCTGGCCAATTCGTCGGCCGCTCGACGGTGCGAGATGTCTTGTTCCCCGAGATGAGCGGCGACGTCGCGATGGTGCCAGCTATTGGCCCGACGGCCGAAACGCAAGAGGGAAAGGTACTCGAAAGCGCGGACCAGGTCTTCGCGCGACGAAACCGCCTCGGGCGCGACCGGCCACGGCCCGAGACGCCAGCCGTTCTTGACCAGCGCCGCCGGCCAGGGGAAGCGCCCCTTCGTCAGCCGCCAGACGAACACGAACGCCAGCCCGGCGACTCCGGCCCACAGAAGCGCGTAGACGAACCGGGACACGTCGCCCGTGCCGATGCCCGACGGCACGCGCGGCGTCGAAAAATTCACCGAGGCGCCGACCGTAGGCAGGTCGAGGGTCGAGAAGCGCGGCAGGTCCAGCCGGTTTAGCGAACCCCAATTCCGCTCCCACCAACGGCCGCTCTGCTGGGCCATTTGTCCCCACTCGGCCAGGCGAGCGTCGATGCCCGGCCCCGAAGTGTCGCCGAATTTGCCCTGCGCGTTCAACGCCAAGCGGCCCCATTCGCGCGCCGTGTCGCGCAAAGTCGGCGAATCGTTCAGCGTGCCCGAAAAGCGCTCCAGCCCCTTCGCCCACTCGCCGAATTGCTTGTACGTCTGGAGGCGAATCGCCTCCTGGTCCGGGTTCGGCGGCAGGGAGTGCGGCTCCGGCCGCGGCGGGATCGCGTTCGGCAGAGGATCGGGATCGGCCTTCGGTTCAATATTGGGATCGATTTTCGGGCCGATTTTGGGATCGCCCTTCGGGTCAATGTTCGGATCGATCTTCGGCGTCACTTTCGGAAACAGATCCTCGAAGATGCGCTTGGCGGCGGCGATTTCCTCGGGCGTCAACTTGGGTTGTTCGCCATCGGGAGCGATACGCTTCGCTAAGTCCTGCATCTTGCGGGCGAAGTCTTTATCGTTGGGATCGATGCCGGCGGCCTTGAGTTGCTTGAGGACGTCTTCCACATCCTTGCCGAACTGCTTGCGCGCCTTATCGCGGAACTTGTCCAGCACTTCGGCCTGACGGAGGCGGTCCTTGAAGAGTTGCTCCGGGTCGCGCTTGTCGCCGGTGGGGGACGGCGGCAGCGGCACGTGCGACTTGTACTCGGCCTCTCGCCCCAGCGCCAGCCAGGGGGAGAAGGCCAGGCCAAAGCCGAGCGCCAGCATCCAGGACTTCCGCGAACGATTCATGGCGTCCCTCTCCGCGACCCGAGCGTCCGAGCCATTATGATGGGTGAGGCGAGGGGCCGCAATCGCGCGACGCGGTTTTAGGCCGCCCGACTAGAGACGATGCGGAGCGCGCGGACGATTGAACGTTGCCCAGCGAGCGGGGCCGCGTCAGCGCCCCGAGTGGATCCGCGGAAGTCATCATGAACTCGCGTTCGTTCGAAGCGCGTGAATATATAATGATGCCTTAACCGTCGGCCTTAGTCGGCACATGCTTGCGCCGCGTGTTCAAGAGGTTATCAAAAGAGCGGCATCGCTTAACGACGAACTCGACGAGGTGTCTCCCCATGTCCTACCGCATCGCCACCGAAACGCGGGCCACATCCAGCCCTATTGATCCTACCATTTTCGTACTCTCCGACGCCGCCGACGCGCGCCGCGTCGAGATTTGGCCGGCCCTCGGATTCAACTGTTACCGCTGGCGCGAGACGGTCGCCGGACGCCCCGTGGAACTGCTCTTCGCCACCGACAAACTATTCGACAACGACCGGCCCACGCGCAGCGGCATCCCGATCTTGTTTCCGTTTCCCAATCGCATTCGAGAGGGCCGCTATCGTTGGAATGGCAAAGACTATCAGCTGCCATTGAACTCGGAGGGGAAGAACGCCATCCACGGCTTCGCGGCGTTCAAGCCGTGGCGCGTCGTCGATGAGGGGGCGGACGGGGCCGGTGCCTGGCTGACGGGCGAGTTTCACGGCGCCGTCGATGCCCGGGAGGCACGTGACCTGTGGCCAGCCGATTATCGCTTGCGCGTCACGTATCGTTTGCGCGACGCGGGACTGCACATCGAAGCGCGGGTGAGTAACCCCGATAGCGTCGAGTTGCCGTTCGGACTGGGATATCACCCGTATTTCCGCGTCGATGAGCCGACCTGCTTAGTGCAGTCGCCGGCGCGAAAGGTGTGGGAACTGCGCGACGGATTGCCGACGGGTAAGACTCTGGATGTGGACGCGGCCCGCGATCTGCGCGGCGGCCGGGCCATGAAATCCTTGCAGCTTGACGACGTGTACACCGACCTTGCCGGGGAAGGCGCTGGCCCTCTCTTTCGGCGCGGCGCGATCGCCAACGACGGCGTCCGTCTAGAAGTGTGGTCGTCGCCCGACTACCGCGAATTAGTCGCCTTCACGCCGCCGCATCGCCGGGCGGTCTGCTTGGAACCGTATACGTGTGCGACCGACGCGATTCACTTGCGAGAGCAGGGCATCGATGCCGGCTGGCGCGTGCTGGCGCCGGGACAGGAATGGGTGGGGGAAGTGGAGTTTCGGATCGTTTAGCCGCGCCGGCGAGCGGGGTCGCGTGAGAGCCCCGAGCGCGGGAACGCGAAACGTAAACAAAACAGGGATATCAGCCCGCCTGACGAAACTTGCGGCGCACGTCGTCGCGCGCCAGGGCGGTCATGTCGCGTTGTTGCCGTTCCACTTGCTCCGACAGGCGGGCGACGGCGTCGAAGACCCTCGCGTTGTAGACGGCTTGGCGATCGAGGACGGGCGGCAGCAGGTGCCGAGCCATCTTCTTGGCGGCCCCGAGCAGGCGGCCCATTAGGGTCGGCGCCCGGTCGGGCAAGCGCAGGGTGGCGTCGCGCAGTTCTTGCAGGCCGTCGAGGATGGCGGCCGAACGAAGGGCCACGTCGTTGGCCGGCCGTTCCCGGAGCGATAGCAAACGCTCGCGCAGCAGTTCGCCAACCGTTTCCGCGCTCAATTCGCGCGTTACCACTTCCTGGCCATGCCGTCCCAAGGTGGCGGCCAGCGCACGGTCTTCGACCGCGCGCCGCATCTGCTCGGCGGCGTGATCGAGGTCCGGCTCCGCGCCGTCGGTTTCGCTCACCCGGCAGCGCACCGGCAAGCCGTTCTCTTCATTGAGGAAATCCTGACACGCCCCGAAATCGGTGGCCAGCACCGGCTTGCCGGCAGCGAGCGCTTCCAGCAACTCCAGGCCGGAGCCATCGGCACGGTGCAGCGACACATAAGCATCGCTATGGGAAAGCAGGGCGTCCATTTCTGTGAGATCAAAGCGACGCACGTTCGCTTGCTCGGCACCATCGCCGACCAGCGCCAGGAACACGTCGCTTCGGTCGCCAAACGCTCGACGAAAGGCATCGACGACGTTCGGTGTCCGGCCCAGGAAAACGAAGGCGTCGGGAGGCAGCCCGAGCTGATCGCGGTTCACGGACAGAATTTCGATTTTCTCGACACAGAAAGGCAGCCAATGCGTCGGCAGGGAGACGGCGGCGGCTAGGGCGTCGAGCGCGAACGTGGACGGCGCCCAGATTTCGGCGAACGACCGCAGGCACTCCCGCGCGTCGGCCGGCAGCGCGCCATCCCCCGTCCAGTAGGCGACGTTGTGCCGATCCGCGAAAGCTTCGGGCCGCGCTTGCCGCAACGCCGGCAG
>JBBSES010000187.1:0-8217 GCA_038239465.1 Gemmatales bacterium | reverse complement strand
GGGGGCCGCCCCCCACCCCCCACACACCCCACCACAAAAATAATCCCTAAAAAAACATCACCCCCCCCCGCCGCCCCCCCCCCCCCCCCCCCCGCTCGCCCAAATCCTTCCCTCACCTCGCCACCCGCCCAATCTGCACCAGTTCCCCCGCGTGATTGGGCCGCTCTCCGGTCCAACCGCCGACCTGCCCGCCGCCGCCGCCCACGCCGGCAGCCAAGCCGCGCGTCAGCACGTACCAGCAGAAGTAGCACTGGTTCGACGTTTCACCCGGCAGCGATCCGGGGTCGCGGGCCAGGATTTCGTCGCGGATAGCGGTCAACCCCTCGCGGAACACCTTGCCGACGTAGGGATGCCGTCGCGCCCGACGGATGATCTGGCTCACGCTATCTGTGTGGATGTTGCCGATGGTCAGCTGATCGAGGTCCGAGGCGAAGCCGCAGCAGGGTTTGACCTCGCCGCGCGGGGTGACGATCAACGCCTGGCCGGGGCCTTCGCAGTAGTCCTCTTCAAACCAATGGCCGTCCCAGGCGCCGGTGAACCGCTCCGCGCGCTCGACGGGGGCGAGATGGTTCCAGTTGAGCGTCATCGTGAAATCTTGCGATACGAGCAAATAACGCCGCAGCGTCGGCGACCATTCGAGGACGGCGCCGAGGCTGTCCGCCAGGGACCGTATCGGTTCCAATCCTTGCTCCGGCGACCGGCTGGCGTAGGAGAGCGACAGGATGGTGTCGCGGTCGAAGATTCTTCGCGCCGCGCGGCAGAACTCCACCAGCTGCGCGGTCATGTCGGTGCCGTGGAACTTGTCGATGCTCAGGCCCAGCTTTCCCGTGAAACCGCCTGACGCCAAAGGCTTTAGGACTGATTCCAGGTGGGCGCCGTCTTGGAACCAGACGCCGTTGGTCATGATCTTGTCGAAGCGAAATTGCAGCTCGGCGGCGCGACGGCACACTTGATGCACGAATTCGGGATAGAGGAACGGTTCGCCCCCCGTCAGGCCCAAAATGCCTATGTCCTGGGCACGGGCGTCCTCCAAAAAGCGCAGGGCCACCGGAATGGCCAGACGGTCGGGCCATTCGATCGGCACGCAGCAGTGCGGACAGCTGAGATTACATTGATACGTGCCCGCGAACGACAGGTAGTTGGGCCGAAACGCCCGCGTCCGTCGGCGCACGGCGCGTGGCTCGCCGCGGCTCAGGGGTGGTTTCGGTGACGGCGGCATGACGGCGGATCCTCGGGTGTTGGCTCCAGTGTAGCGAATCCGGAGAACAAGGATGTGTCGTTGGACGTAAAATAAACACGGGCAGACGTTTGCGGTCCGAATCGCGGGGATCGCGCCGCGAAGCCAGTTAGTCCGGCGGAGTTGGGTCGTCTTCAATGGCTCAGGGATATTCCGGGGACGGCGGGGCATAGTTGTTCCGGTACGTGCAATCCTCATGCCCGGAGCGGCGTGGGGTCGGGTAAGCGGGGCAATTGCGCTTGTCAGGGTCGGGAAGTTTGTGTGACAATCGCCTGTCCGGAATGGCCGCCGACGGGTCGCGTCCGAGAATGGGGCCTCTGTTCGAGGGAAGCCGAACGATGTCAACTGCACGCCGAATCCGCGGAGTCGTCCTGGTGGTCGGCCTCCTGGGCAGCCTTGCCCTGTGGCAATCGGCCGAGGCCCAGGTCGTCATGCCGGTGAACCCCAAGGGCAAGGATCCCAAGGACAAGGGGCCGCGGACGACGTCCTCGATCTCGATGCAGATCGACAACGAAATCCAGAAGAACATGGATCGCATCTGGAACCTCGTCGCTAACGAGAAATGGGAGCCGGCCGTCGAGGACTTGCAGCTGCTGCTCGACCGCAAGAACGACGGCTACGTGCAGCGCAAGAACGCCAACGGCGACTATTCCGAAAAGGCGGTCAGCTTCCGCTTCGAGGCCAACAAGCTCTTGAAAGGCATGCCCCTGGAGGGGCTGAAGTGTTACGAGGGCCGGTTCGGGGCCGACGCCGCGGGGTTGCTCGACCGCGTCAAGAGCGCGGACGCGACGACCGAGAAGCGGCGCCTGCTGGCCGAGTTGATGCAGCGCTACCTGCACACGAAGGCCGGCGCCCAGGCACTGGAAATGGTGGCCACCGATTGCCTGGAGCGCGGCAACCATCAAGAAGCCGCCCTGCGCTTCAAGCAACTCCTCGATTTGAAGAACGCCGAGGCGCCGACCGCGCAAACGCTGCTCAAGGCCTCGCTGGCCTTCGCCCGCTTCCAGGACAAGAGCATCAACCGCGATGACATCCTCAAGTCGCTGCACGACAAGGCCGCCAAGGAGAACGGCGTCAAGATCGGCAAGGATCCCGTCGATCTGCTCGTCGTCAAGGCCGATCAGATCGATGAAGAGGTGCTGCGGAACTTCCAGCCGACGCTGATCAACCAGTCGGAATCGCCGCTGTACCGCGTCAATCCGGCGCGGGTGGGCCAGGCCGTCGGCGGCGCCCCCGACCTGACGCCGTCCTGGAGCGTCTCCCTGCTGCCCGGCGACAAGCACAAGGCCTGGGTGGAAGGGCAGATCAAGAAGGCGACCGATTATCTGCAAGGCGTCCCGGCCGGCAAGAACCTGCCGGTGATGCCCGGCTTCTTTCCCATCGCCGCCAACGGCAAGATCATCTTCCGCACCTACAGCGGCATTTACGTCGTCAATCTGCGCAAGGACCTCGGCAGCGAGGAGCGCAACTCCTGGAACACCACCGACGGCGGCGTCGAAGCGGTGCGGGAGGACCCGACGAGACAGCCCAGCGTCGAGAGCTGGAAGAACGAGTTCGACCGGACCGGGCCGCACTCGCTGATCTTCGAGAATTCGCTCATCGGCTCGGTTAGCACCGACGGCACGCGGGCGTACGTCGTCGATGACCTGTGCCTGCCGCCCTACAACGGCATCATGATGCGTCGGGGCGGAGGCGTCCAGCCGGTGGGCGGCAACAACCCGATGTCGCAGAACTCGCTTAAGGCCTATAACCTCGAGTCAATGAAGCTGCTCTGGGACCTGGGCGGCAAGGAGCCGACCCACGTCCCGGCCCTCGACGCCCTGAAGGGCGGCTTCTTTATCGGGCCGCCGCTGCCCCTGGCCGGCAAACTCTACGTCCTCCACGAAAAGAACAACGAGTTGTTTCTCCTGTGCCTCGAACCGAAGGACAAGGACGAACGCCTGCCGCCACCGCCCGACCTCGTCTGGGCGCAAAAGCTCGTCAAGACGCGCGACGGCATCGAGACCGACTTCAACCGGCGCATCCACGCCGCCCACCTGTCCTACGGCGAAGGCATGTTGGTCTGCCCCACCAACGCTGGCGCCATGCTCGGCGTCGATCTCCTGAGCCACAGCCTGGTATGGGTGAATCCCTACCGCGAAGGGGTCAAGGAAGAGGCGCCGCCGAATCCCTTCCAACCGGGGTTCGTGCAGCCCGGCATGCAGCCGATCTCCAATCGTCTCCTGAACGAATGGAAGGTCTCCGCCCCCGCCATCGTCGATGGCAAGGTGCTGTTCACGGCGCCGGACGGCAACGCCCTGCACTGCCAGAGCCTGCACAGCGAGGAAGAGCTATGGAAGGCGCCGAAGCTCAATAGCGACGTCTACTTCGCCGGGGTCTTCGACGGCAAGGCGATCATCGTCGGCGTCAACTCGGTGCGCGCCATCGACATCAACGCCAGCGTCGCCCTCAAGCAGGCCAAGGAAGCCTGGTCGATCCCCAACACCGGCATGCCCAGCGGCCAGGGCGTCGCCAGCGACAACATCTACTACCTGCCGGTGAAGAAGTCGGCCAAGAAGTCGCAGCCGGAAGTCCTGGCCATCGACCTGACGCGCGGCGTCATCCTCGGCCCCACCGCCGCCAGCGCCACCAAGAGCGACGGCAAGACCCTGCAAGAGCCGGGCAATTTGATCTTCTACGAGGGCCAGCTGATCTCGCAGACGGTCGATAGCTTGATCAGCTATCCGCAAGTCACCGCCAAGATGGCGCAGATCGACGAGCGCTTGAAGAAAGACCCGCGCGACCTGCGCGCCCTGGCCGAACGCGGCGAACTGCGCCTGGGCAAGGGCGAACTCCGCCTCGCCATCGAGGACCTGCACGCCGCCCTCGACATCCTCACGCCCAACCCGACGACCGACGAGACGCGCGCCTTGCAGGGGCGCGTCAACCACAAGCTGTACGACACGATCTCGCTGCTGGTGGACCGCGACTTCGATCAGGCCGAGAAGTACCTGCCGGAATACGAGGCGCTGTGCAAGGTGGGCGACGCCGAGGAGCAGTTCCGCCGCCAGAGCGACTTCCTCAGCCGCGTGGCCCGAGGCCGCGAGCGCCAGGGCCGCCTGGTCGATGCCTTTGATGCCTACCTGAGCTTCGGCGCCCTGGTGGGCGACCGCAAACTGGTCAGCGTCAGCGATCAGCCCAGCACCGAGGCGCGGCCCGACGTCTGGGCGCGCGGCCGCATCGGCGCCATGATGGCCAAGGCCACCCCGGAGCAGCGACGGCCGCTGGAGGAGAGGATCGCCGAGCGCTGGGCCGGCCTGCGCGACTCCAAGGAACTCAAGCCGATCGAGGACTTCGTGTCGCTGTTCGGCTCCGCCTTCGAAGTGGGCAAGCAGGCGAAATTGGCGCTGGCCGAACGGCTGATGGCCGACGACCAGCCCGAGAAAATCGTCGAATCGCAGCGGAAGGCGCAACTGCTCCTGCTGCAGCTGCGGGACATGCGCGGCGCCGAAACCGACGCTTTACTCGTCGGTCAGGCCATCGACGCCTTGGGCCGGCTGATGGAGAACAAGAAGGAATACGCCCACGCGGCGGCCTACAAGAAGGAACTCGGCCGCGACTTCGCCAAGGTCGTCCTCCGCGACGGGCTGACCGGCGGCGACATCTGCAACCAGATGTTCACCGACAAGCGCTACAGCAACTCCCTCGAAGCGCCCCGGCCCGCCTGGAAGGGCGACTTCGAGGGCACCGGCGCCCCCGGCAACTTCGCCCTGCAGCCCCACTTCGCCATGGAGCCGATCGGCGAGGTGCTGCCCTTCTTCCACAAGCACCGCCTGACCCTGGACGGACACACCGGCCGGCTGCGCGTCGTCGAGCGGGCCACCAGCAAGGTCTACTGGGAAACGCCCGACCTAATGCCCCTGCAGAACCTGTTCGCGGTGTACATGCAGCAGCGCGGCGGCGTCCACGCCGACATCCGCTTCACCTACCAGGCCAAGGGGCACATCGTCGTCTTCCAGCTGGCGCATGTGATCTTCGCCTTCGATCTCGTCGAGAAGAAAAAGCTCTGGGAATACAACCTGTACGAACCCGAGACCGCCAACGCGCCCCAGAATGGCAGCCTCTGGCGCGACAACCACGACGGCAACTACTACCTGCTCTACCCGGACGGCTTCAAGCAGCGCCTCGGGCAGCCCGGCCCGCTCCAGGCCAACTACGTCTGCCTGCAGACGCGCAAGGGCCTCGTCGCCCTCGATCCCGTTCTGGGGCCGGCCGGCAAGCTCTGGACCAAGACCGACGTCTCGCCGCGCAGCGAGATCTTCGGCGACGACCGCCACATCTTCCTGGTGGACGTCAACGCCGACGGCCTGCCGATCAGCGCCTCCCGCGCCGTCCGCGCCAGCGACGGCGTCACCGTCGCCGTCCCCGAATTCATCGACCTGTACAAGAAGGAAAAACGCCTCCACGTTCGCGGCGGCACCCTGCTGGCGCGGGATACCAACGCCAAGGGCGAACCGGTCATCCGCCTCTACGACTGCGCGGCCGGCAAGGACCTCTGGAGCCGCGCCTTCCCGCTGAAATCGACGTTGCTCGTCAGCGACAACGCCGACCTGACCGGCGCCGTCGATCCCGAGGGCCAGCTGACCGTCGTGCAGGTGTCCACCCAGCGCGAACTGCTCAAGACCACGGTCAAGAAGGAGCAGGTCGCCGCTCTGACCAATGCTCACCTGCTGAACGACCGCGACAATTTCTACGTGGTCCTGAACCACGCGGCCAAGCCGATCGAGGGGGCCACGAACGAGCCGCAGCGCAACGTCTTCGCCGGCATGGGCACGCTCGACGTCAACGGCGCCGTCTACGCCTTCGACCGCGCCGCCGGCAAGACGCGCTGGGCCATCGAGGTCGCCAACCAGAAACTCGTGCTGGAGCAGTTCCAGGATTCGCCCGTGCTGTTCTTCACGGTCAAGTACTTCAAGCAAGACCCGCAGTTCGGCCAGCGCTGGTTCCACGCCGCCGAGGCGTTCAACAAGAACAACGGCAAGTGCGTCTGGCCGCGTCCCGAAATGAAGGAACAGCCCGTGCCCGGCAACAACTACATGTCGCTGTTCCACGCGCTGGACGTGAACCCGGCAAGCCAGACGGTCGAATTCACGCAGATCAACTATAAGATGACCTTCAAGTTGAAGCCTTCCGAGGTCAAGTGAGCGAGAAGCGCGAACGCTAAACGGTAGCCGCGGGAATGACCATGATTGCATTTACCCCGAAGGAGTTGGATCACATAGCCCAGGGTTGCCGCACAGCGGCTACCCTGGGTCACGCCAACAACCCCCGTGCCTACCCCGAAGGGGTTGCATAACGACAAATGGTGCGTTGGTAGCCCCGCGAACCGCGGCCTATGCAACGCTTTCAGCGTTGGTCGCTGGGGTGTGTTGTTACCCAGGGTAGCCGCTGCGCGGCAACCCTGGGCTATGTCACTTCCACCCCGTTGGGGTGGAGGAAGAAAGAGGAATCGAGACAAACTGATCGGGGTGCGATGCTCGCGAGTTTCATTGTCCGCGCAGGTATCAACAAGTCCCGTGCCGCTCGCGTTCGCCGTTTCCGCTGTCAGGTTTGCCTGCCCGATTCGTCTCATCCAGAAGGAAGCCGCTAACCTCCGTGTCGCCTCGCCACCGCAAGGGAAGACCAACCATGAACCGCCGCGTGTTTCTCGCCGGAGCGTCCACGGGTCTGCTCTATAAGCTCTTGGGAGTCGGCCAGGCCTCCGCCGAAGAGATCGCCCCCGACGTGCAGAAAGCCATTGATCGTGGCCTGGAGTGGCTCTCCAAGCAGCAAAAAGGCGGCGGCTATTGG
Source organism: Gemmatales bacterium (assembly GCA_038239465.1). Classification (GTDB taxonomy): domain Bacteria; phylum Planctomycetota; class Planctomycetia; order Gemmatales; family Gemmataceae; genus JBBSES01. The sequence continues at coordinate 1,151 of JBBSES010000187.1, read as the reverse complement.
GAAGGGACCGGCGGGCAATACGCCACCGCCATGACCGGCATGGCGGGCATGGCCCTCCTCATGGAAGGCAGCACCCTCCGCGAGGGCAAGTACTCCAGCGAAATCCGCAAGGGCGTGGCCTGGGTGCTGGAGAACACCCGGCAATCCGGCCTCATCGCCGGCGACAACGGCCGGCTCACCGGCGAACGCTACAACATGCACGGCCACGGCTTCGCGCTGCTGTTCCTCGCCTCCGCCTACGGCGAGGAACAGGACGAACGCCAGCGCAAGCAGATGGAAGAGACGCTGACGCGCTGCGTCGATTTCACCGTCAAGGCCCAAACCAAGTCCGGCGGCTGGTTCTACGTCTCCGCCGCCGACGGCAACAACCAGGACGAAGGCTCGACCACCGTCACCCAGCTGCAGGCTCTCCGCGCCGCCCGCAACGCCGGCATCCCGGTGCCGCCCGACTCGATCACCCGCGCGCAAAAGTACCTGGAAGTCTGCACCGGCCCCAACGGCGGCATCTACTACAGCCCCGTCGTCCGGCAGGAAAAGCCCGCCCTGGCGGCGGCCGGCGTCGTCTGCGGTTTCAGCATCGGCGACTACCGCACCGCCTCCGTCAAGAAGTGGATCAAGTTCACCCAATCGCGCGTCGGCGGCCTGGGCGGCGGCCGCATGGGCCACGACGAATACGCCCACTACTACTGGGCGCAGGCGATCTATAACCTGGGCGAGAAGGGCTATGACGAACTCTTCCCCGGCGCCCCCGAGTCCGAACGCCTCACCTGGAGCAAGTACCGCAAGGAAACCTTCGATGGCCTGGTCAAGTCCCAGTCCAACGACCACTGGACCGGCGCCGGCACCTGGTCGCACATCGGCCCGGTGTACGTGACCTCCATCTATCTCACCATCCTCCAGCTGGATAAGGGCACGCTGCCGATCTATCAGCGCTAACAGTGCCCCCTCGAATCCGTTTAGCGACGCTTCGCGGACGTAACCATGAACCGCATTTGCCCAATAGCTTGAAGACGAGCGTTTGCTTGGCGAGCGGGGGGCGTTAGCCCCAATACCGTTTAACGAAGGACGATGTTCACTTGTTTGTACATTGAAAAATCGCCTGAAAAATACTGTACATCGTACTGAACATCGAGCTTCGTTAAACGGTATTG
>JBBSES010000186.1:0-8235 GCA_038239465.1 Gemmatales bacterium | reverse complement strand
CGCTTACGCGACCCCGCTCGCCAATGCCTCCGCCGCCTCGCCGGCACTCTGGAAGCGTTCGCCCGGCAGCCCCTGGTGGATGCCGAATTCGTAGATGTGGACGATGTTGGGATGCGCCAGCCGCGCCACCGCTTCGGCTTCGCGGCGCAGGTCTTGCAGCTGGGCAGGTCCGGCCAGGGCGCCGTCGCGGATCATCTTCAGCGCGACCAGGCGATTCAATGCCAGCTGGCGCGCCTGGTAGACTACGCCCATGGCGCCTCGGCCCAACTCCGCTAGCACCTCGTAACCGGCGACGCGCGGCAACGCGGCGCCTCCAGGTAGCGGTTCCCCGGGAGTACGCCGCGGTTCCGAGAGCGTGCCCGGATCGTAGGCCCCTGCTTGAACCGGCGTATCGGCGGCGCCGGGCGGCGCGGACTGCGACCGCGTCGTCCGTCCATCGGCCGCTCTTTGCCCTTCCAACGCTGATTGCAAATGCGCTTCGTCCATGATGGTGACTGCCCCACGGTTCAACGACAGGAACGGCCGACCCTTGTGCGTCAATGCGCGACGGCTGCCGGCCTCGACGGATGGCCCTGCCTCGGCGAAGTGCGAACGGGATACCGGGGGGACGGATGTGGGGGACGATGGGGTCATCCGATGATGGTGATGAATCCTACGTCGCGGAAGCGGCGGATGCAAGGGACGGGGCGCCTCAGCGCCGCGCTTTCCACGGCGCGTGCGGCTTCTCGGCCGCGGTGCCATTGTCCAGCAGTTTCAGCCGCTTGCGCACTTCGCTCGCTTCGAGGTGTTTGTCCGCCTGTTCGAGAAAGTTCGCCTCGTTTTCCAGGGCTTGCCGTAGCGACGCGATATCGCCGTCGGCCTCGAAGCGGCGCTCGGCGGCGTGCAGCCAGCGCAGACCGGAAGCCTCGTCGTTCGCCATCAGGTAGGCCAGCCCCAGGTTGGCTTCCGCCTCGCCACGGTCGGGCCAGTCGAACCCTTCGTGCTCCTCGACGGCGCGGCGTAGGATCAGCAACCCCTGCTGCACGCTGCCCGCTTGCAGACGCAGCGAGCCGACCATCGCCAGCGCGGGGCAAGAAATGCGTTCTGGCTTCTTGCTCAGGCCGGAGAGAATGGCCAACGCGGCTGTCGTTTGCTTCAGCTGGGCCAGCGCCTCGGCTTCCAGCAACTGCAATTCGTCGCGCTGATGGTTTCCCGCCGCCCACGCCTCGGCGCGCTTGAAGGCGACCAATGCCAGGCGCGGTTCGCCGCGCTGCAGGTGGGCACGGCCAACGCTGGTCCAGACGGCCACCTCGCCGGTGCCATTCCCATCCGGCTTGAAGCTGGCCACCGCGATGCCGTCGGTTCCCTCGCCCGCTTCCTCGGACACTCGCCCATAACGGGCCGCTTCCTGGCAGACGGCGTTAGGCCAGGCGAGCGTCGTCGGCCGTTGCACCGCCGCCCGGTCCCAGAACGAAGGATCGGCGACCGAATGATTGAGTTGTCCCACCGCCGTCGTCGTCGCCTGTTCCCAGCAAGCGTCGGCGCCCGCCGCTTGATTCGCCCGGCGCAGTGCGTCCCCTTCTTGAAGCAGCAAGTACGACGCATGGTGCGGATACGGCTTCGCCAACTCTACCGCCTGCCGAAAGGCCGCCACTGCTTCGACCGGCTTCTCGCCCAGGCTCAACGCCGTGCCCGTCAGCTGCAAGGCGTCGATGCGCAGCAACACCGGCACCGGGTTGGCCGGCACGCGGTCCAGCAAGGGCAACGCCGCCGCTTCCGCGTGATTGCCCGCCTTCATCAGTTGCGTCCACTGCGCGCGCAACTTGAAGTAGTCGGCGTAACGCTTCGGACGCTTGGCCCGGTCTTGCAACAGCGCCTGCCAGCCGGCCTCGGGTTCGGCGGTCGCGCACATGTCGTCGTACTGGGCCGCGATGGCGAGAAGCGCTGCCGAGGCGGCATTCGCCTCGGTCGCGGTGCGCAGACTTTCGAGCATCAAGTCCGGGAAGCGGGCGCAGTAACGTTGCGTTGCCTCGGTCTTGGCGTCGTCCAGAAGTTGGCGGACTTTGGCGACGAACGCCTCGGCCGCGAGCGTGGAGCAATCGCCCAGTCCGACCGCCTTCGCGCCGGGATCGACCTGGACCGCCGGCTTAGAGGCCGACGTTTTCGGCTTGGCCGCGGTATGGCTCTTGTCCGTCAGCACGCAACCCGTGAGGGGAACGCACGCCAAGAGGACCGCCGCGAGCAGCCGCCGCTTTCGGTGGTGGCTCATGGTTAGAAGTCCCTCGGCAGGATCTTGTGAATCTTGAAGACGTCCTGCTTCGGGTTCTGCGGCGGATTGGGGCGTAATAGCTCGCGCGGCAAGAAGGTGTTCAGCGATCCCGTCGGCTCGGGACTCATCGGATGGATGCTTAGCTGCGACATCAAATCGCGGCTCAGGCTGGCCGACTCCACCGGCGTGAAGAAGACATACGGCCGAATCAGGATGACCTGCTCGCGCCGCGTCCGCGTCGTCACCTGCCGGCGAAAGAGGTAGCCGAGATACGGAATGGCGCCGAGTCCAGGCGGCTCCTGGCGGATGTCGTTCAGCCCTTCTTCAATGAGGCCGCCGATGGCGACCATGAGGCCATCCTTGGCGACGACGGTGCCGCTGAACGTCCGTTGCCGCACCACGTCCACGGGGACATTCGTAAAGCCGCCGTTGGGGTTGGGCAGGGGAATGCGGCCGCCATCGGTCAAGACCGACGACGTTTGCTGCGTGATACGCAGTGTCACCGTGCGGTCGGCGTTGATGTTCGGCGTGATGAGAAGCTGCGTGCCGATCGGCTGCAGCGAGGTGATCGGCGTCGGCTGCAAGGTGTTCGTGGTCGCCACGTTGGCGACGATTTGCCCTGATGTGAAGCCGACGGTGATCGGCTGATTCTGGCCGACGAAGATGCGACTGACCTCGTTGTTGGCCGTCAGGATCATCGGCGTGGCCACTTCCGTGACACGGTTCTGCGATTCCAAGAGTTGCACGCGAAAGCGAAAGTTGCGGTTGACGATCTGGAATATGAGGTCGCTCGGCTGCAGGTTAAAGGGCGGCGGCAGTCCCGTTCCCTGGATGCCGATCGGCTGAAAGCGCTGCGGCGGCGGGGCGCCGATGTCGGCCAGCGGCGGCAGGATGTTGCCGCTGCTGATGCCGCCCGCCGTGGAGTTGTCGCTCGCGAACTGGTAGTCGAAGATCGAGCGGAACTCGTCGCTGAGGTCGATCGACAGCACCTTGACCTCGAGCAGGACGAGGGGCGTGGGCACGTCGATGGAGCGAATCATCTGCGAAATGTTGGCCATCGCCCGGCAATCGCTGGTCCGCACCACGATTTGATTCAGCCGGCGAATGACCGTCACGTAGATGGTGACGTTTTGATTGTTTTGCCCTTGTTGGCCTGGCGGATTCGGTTGGCCGTCGGTCCCCGTGCCCGCGACTCCTGTCCCCGTACCGCCGGTGCCTCCGGTTCCCGTGCCGACACCCCCGGTCCCCGTGCCGACCCCGCCGGTGCCAACGCCGCCGGTTCCCACGCCGCCCGTGCCGATGCCTCCCCCGCCAATCAGCCCGAAGCCGGCGCCGCCCAGGCCGCCGATGCCGGTGATGCCGCTGGTGCCGATGCCGCCGACGCCGGACACGGAGTTTTGTCCGAAGCCGCCGCCGGTCGAGCCGAACAGGGCCAGCGATTGACTGCGCGAATCGAGCAAGTCGAAGCGATTGAAGCGCGATTGCAGGTCGCTGTAGATGACGGAATCGTCCTGGTTGTACGTCAGGCGGACGACGGGGCCATAGAGATCGCGGATGGCCGTGCCGACATCGAAGGCGTTGGGATAGAGGAGCGTGAAGACCTCGGTCTGCTCCTCACGGAAACTCGATAAATCGGTCTGATGCTCGGCCGCGGTATAGACGCTGATGATGCCGTTGCCGTCTTCGCGCAGGTAGAGATTATTGGCGCGGGCCAGGCTTTCCAACACGGCGATGGGATGGACTTCCTTCAAATACGCCGAGACGTTGGTCTTGCCGGCGCGGTCGGAGGCGACGGCGCGGACCTTGCTCTGTTGCCCCAGGATTTGCAGCGCTTCCGAGAGGGGCAGGTCGCGGAACTCGACCAATTCCAGGCACGGCTCGGGCGGACAAGTGGGACCGGGCGGTAGCGCTGGCGGCAGGGTGCGCGGCATCGACAGCTCGCCGTCAGAAGGCGCCTGCGCGAACGCAGTCAGGCAGAGGCCCGCGAGGAGCAGCGCTGCCGACCAAAACCGCTGCATGGAGGAATCCTTTCCCAACGGCCGACGACTCGCGCTCCCCTGCGAGTCGATGCCGACAACTTCTATATTTAACTGGCCGTCCCAAGTCCCCCGCATTTCTCCCGTCCCCTTTAGGGGAGGGGCCGGGGTGGGGTTGAGTCCCCTAAAACCCCACCCCCAACCCCTCTCCTAAAGGGGAGGGGGGCCAGAGTGAGGAATGTGTTAGCGTTTCGCTCTAGCGCAAATCGATGACTTCCTTGCCCGGACTGAGTTCCAGGCGGATACTGACCGCGTTCAACTCGATCACCTTGACGGTGCCCCCGCCCGCGGCCGGGATGACGCTACCCTGGCCGACCGTGTAGCGCCGGCCATCCACGTCGAGAATGGCGGCGGCGGGCAAGTCGCGGGCGATGATCCGGCCCCGCAAAGTGATCGTCGATGCCTTCGCCGCCGGGCTGTTCGGCCCCTTGGTATCGAGAAGGTCCTTGATTTTCGGACTCGGATCCGTGGGGTCTTTCAACTCGTCGCGCGGCGTCTTTTTCGGCCGCGGGTCGTCGGCCTCCGAGCCTTTCTTGTCGTCCTGGCGCGCCGGCATCACCCGGGCCACGGGCGATTGAGCCGTCACCACGCCCGCGAGACAGAGGACGACGATGCCGAGCGATAGTGCCATTCGCGTCTGTCGAATCACCGCGCACCTCCCGCCGCCGAGAAGAGGGCCATGAAGAAGGCGATGTACACGAAGCCGACGATGCCGCCGACGACCACGATGATGACCGGTTCGATGATCACGCTGAACAGCCTGATGGTGCCCTGCAACTGCTTCTCGTGGAATTTGGCGACCTCGCGCAGCACTTCGTCCAACGTGCCGGCCGACTCGCCGACGGCGACCATGCGCGACAGCATCGGCATGAAGACGCCGGGAAATTCCAACGGCGGCGCCAGCGCTCCGCCGCGCAGCACGGCGGCGCGAGCGGCGACGACGCGGCCGGCCACCCAGCGATTGCCGTACAGCGCTTCGAGCGTGCGCAGCCCTTCCACCAGGGTGATGCCGCTCTGCAGCAGCACGGCCAGGCCGTGGGCGAATTGTACCGTCGCCGCCAGCCGCAGCAGGCCCCCAAACAGGGGTATCCGCAGCATGTAGCGGTCGAGAAATAAGCGTCCCGGCGGCCACAGGTATACCGCGATCAGCGTGGCGATCAAGGCGAATATGGCGATGAGGATGGTGAGGCCATAAACCTGAAAGAAGTCGGCCACGTCCACCAGCGCCTGCGTCAACGGCGGCAACTTGCGCCCCAGCGCCGCTAGGAATACTTGCAGCTTGGGGATGACGCCGACGACGATGAAGATGGCCACCCCGATGGCCGCCACCACGACGACAGCCGGATAAAACAGCGCTGTAACCAGTTGCGTGCGCAGCAACCGGCGCCGCTCCAGCCCTTCCGACGCCCGCGTGACGACCTGCTCCAGCGTACCCGTCTGCTCGCCGACGCGGACCAGTTGCACGACCATATGCGAGAAGCAGCGATGAGCGCTCATGGCGTCGGCCAGGCTGGCGCCGCGCTGGATTTGTTCCGCCACCTCGTCCCAGACGCGGCGCATGGCTCGACGACGCGCGTACTCGGCGATGGTCTTGAGCGTCGTCAAGAGCGTCAGGCCGCTGCGCAACATGACCGCCATTTGCAGCAGGGATAGCTCGATATCGACGGAACGCGGCGGCAGCCAGTGGCCGGGATGGAGCAAGACGAGAAGGTCGCCCACGGTCGGCGCCGGCCCTTCGGCGGGGCGGACATCGACAACCAGCAAGCCGCGCTCGCGCAGGGTGTTCACCAACGCGGGGGCCGAAGTGGCTTCCTGCGTTCCCTTCATCGGTCGGCCGGCGGCGTTGCGCGCGGCGTAGACGAACATCGGCATGGCTGAGTCTCGTTGTCTCACTCGGGGCGCTCACGCGACCCCCGCTCGCCTACCACACGCTGACCGCGCTCAACACGTCGCGCACCGACGTTAGCCCCGCCTGCAATTTCTCGACGCCGTCGTCCAGCAGCGTCGCCATGTGTTGCTCGCGCATGCGGACGATCAACTCGGCTTCCTCGGCGCCTCCGGCGATGCGCCGCGACCAGTCCTCATCGAGGGTGAGCATTTCGAAAAGCCCCAGCCGGCCGATATAGCCGCGGCCGCCGCAGTAGATGCAGCCGCCCGGATCGTATACGGTTTGCCCCGCCAGCGCCGGCCGGGCCAGCGCCGCCGCCTCGCTGGATGTCAGTTCGCGCGGCTTGCGGCAGCGCGGACACAGCTGCCGCACCAGACGTTGCGCCACTGCCAATCGCAAAGTCGCGGCGATGAGGAAGCGGTCCACGCGCATGTCGGCCAGGCGTGTGACGACGCTGACCGCCGAGTTGGTGTGCAGCGTGCTGAAGACGAGATGGCCGGTCAGCGACGCCTTGATGGCCACGTCCGCCGTCTCGCCGTCGCGGATTTCGCCGATCATGACCACGTCAGGATCGTGACGCAGCACGCTTCGCAGCGCCTTGACGAACGTGACCTTGTCCGCCGAATCGACTTCCACCTGCGCGACGCCGCGAATCTCGTATTCGATCGGATCCTCGACGGTCAAGACGTTCAAATCCTCCTGAGCGAGCAAGCGGCGGATGGCGGCGTACAGCGTCGTCGTCTTGCCGCTGCCGGTGGGTCCGGTGAGGAGGATCATGCCGTGCGGCTTGTCGATGGCACCCTGAAACGAACGCAAGTCGCGCGGGCACATGCCGAGCCGTTCGAGCGTCAGGCCCTCGGTTTGCAGGGCGAGCAGGCGTAGCGTCATGCGTTCGCCGTGCTTGGTCGGCAGGGTGGCGACGCGGATATCGATCTTCTGCCCCGAGCGGCCAAAGGTATGTTTGAAGCCGCCGTCCTGCGGGGCGCGCTTCTCGGCGATGTCCATGCCGCAGAGAACCTTGTAGCGGCTAATCAGGCCGTTGTTAACGTTGGCCGGCAGCTGGCGGTAGCGCTCCAGCACGCCATCAACGCGGAAGCGGATTTGCACCTGCTCGGCATCGGGGTCGATGTGGATGTCGGACGCCTGGCGCAAGATGGCGGCGTGCAGGATTTCCTCGCTGAGGCCAACCACGTCGTCGGGCTGCAATTCCCCCGTGCCGCGCAGATCGACGGAACGCGAACGTACCGAGGCGCCATTGGCGTTAGTCGGATCGCCGTAGATGCGGTCGAGCGCCCGGCGCAACGATTCAGGCTCGGCCGGTTCGACGCGCAACGGCAGGGCGAGCAGCTTTTCGACGGCCTGAAAAGCGGCGCTATCCAGGGCATTCAGGCAAGCGACGTGGACGTGCCCATCGGCCGCCGCGAACGGCAACACGTTGCGGCGCAGCGCCAGACTCGGCGGCACGCGCAGGGCCAACGCCGGATCGATCTTGACGTTATCGAGGTTGAGCAGACCGACGCACTCGGCGTCTTTCGGCAATTCGACGTACTCGACGCCGAAGTGAGCGGCGCCGTCGAGCGTCTTGCTCCAGGCGACGCGGCCCTTGCGCGCGACGACTTCCCAGGGCGTGCGGATGGCCAACTCGACGACGGCGTCGGCCGCGAAATCCAGGGCGGCGATCTCGTCAATGACCTGAAAACAAGCGCCGCGCGTGGTGACGTTGCGCACGTGCGCCGCGAAAGCATGGCCGTCGAGAGTGAACGTCGTCGGATACAACCCGGCCGGCGCCACCCGTTCCAGGGTCCGGCGTTCGCCGCGCGAGCGCCGCGACAGGATCATGGTGCCACGCCCTCGCTGGACGCCAGATAGTCCGCTCATCGCGCGCCTCCCGTGGGCCGAGGTTTGCGCAGCATGGCGATGCGGTCGCGCAGGATGGCGGGGTTGCGCGCCAGGCCCGTCGCCGTGTGTTCGGTAATCGCGTTGCCGACCAACAATCGGGCCAGGTCTTGCTCCATCGTCTGCATTCCTTGAGCGAAGCCGGTTTCCATCGCCGAATAAATCTG
>JBBSES010000185.1:0-8306 GCA_038239465.1 Gemmatales bacterium | reverse complement strand
TACCACGTCGGGCTTACGCCTCGACGCTCGCCACTACTTTCCGCGGGCGCTTCGGTTAGAACCAAATTTATGCTGACTTCTACAAAGTCATCATGAACTAGCGTTCAGCCGAAGCTCATGAAAACAAGCGTTTGCTTGGCGAGCGGGAGGCGTTAGCCCCCCGGGGATTTCCCGCGGAGAACCACGGGGGGCTTACGCCTCCCGCTCGCCAGGCCATTTACGGAACAGCGTCACCCACCATCATTCCCCTCGCCAACCGCGGCACCGTTTGCCGAATGGTTTCCGCCACTCGCTCGGCTTGCGCCGCCGATACGTCCAGGTGCGTGCAGGCGCGCAAACTATGCGGCCCAGCGGCCATCACGCCGACGCCGCGCTGCTTGAGCGCCGCCGCCACCGCCTTGGCGCCGCCCAACTCGGGGTCCGACTCGAACCATATCAAGTTGGTTTCCACCTCCGGCGGGTCGAGGCGCAAACCCGGCGTGTCGGCGATGGCTTGCGCGATGACCTGGGCGTTACGGTGGTCCTCGGCCAGGCGCTCGATGTGGTGGTCTAAAGCATAGATCGCCGCCGCCGCCAGGATTCCGCCCTGACGCATGCCGCCGCCAAGCAGTTTGCGCACGCGCCGGGCGCGGCCAATGAATTCGCGCGTGCCGGCCAGCGCCGAACCGACGGGGGCGCCGAGGCCTTTGCTGAAGCAGACCGAGACGCTGTCGAAGGGCCGGGCCCACTCGGCCGCCGAGGTGCCGCTGGCGACGATGGCGTTCCAAAGCCGGGCGCCATCAAGGTGCATGATGAGGCCATGCTTTCTGGACCAGGCGCTGATGGCTTGAATCTTCTCCAGGGGATAGACGCGGCCGCCGCGGCGGTTGTGCGTGTTTTCGAGGCAGACGAGGCGCGTGCGGACCTGATGATCGTTGATCGCGCGAATCTTGTCTTCCAGCTGGCTGACGTCGAGGATGCCGCAATCGCCGTCGATGATGCGGCAGGTGACGCCGCTCAGCGCCGCCGGGCCGCCCGCCTCGTTGTTGTAGACGTGGCAATCGGTCTCGCAGAGCATCTCGTCGCCCGGCTGCGTGTGCGCCTTGATGCCCATCTGGTTGGACATCGTGCCCGACGGGGCGAACAGGGCCGCTTCCTTGCCGAGCAGGGCGGCGACGCGCTCTTGCAGCCGATTGATGGTCGGGTCTTCGCTGAAGACGTCGTCGCCGACCTCGGCGGCGTGCATGGCGGCGCGCATGCCGGGCGTCGGTCGGGTCAGGGTGTCGCTGCGCAGGTCGATGATGCTGTCCGCCATGTGCGATCCTTTCGGCTCATAAGGGGAAAGACCCACTGTAAAAGTCGGCGCGGGCCGCGTCAACGCGGCGACATTGTGTAACACTTGCCCGATCTTTTCCCGGAAAGCTCGCCTCTCCTTTCAGGGAAGCCACCACCATGCGTCTCAGCAAGTTGCCGTCTCGGGCCGCCACCCCCGTCCGTCGCGACCGTTTTCGACCGATGCTCGAAGAGTTGGAAAGCCGTCTCGTCCCTTCGACGATTCGGGTCACCACGTTGCTCGATGGCCCGGGGCCAAATGCAAGCTGGGTGCGATGGGCAATCCGAGAGCTTGTTAACATGATGCTTATGAAAGAGTAAGCTTTCCTGGCTATCCGCGGGAAATCCACGGGGGGCTTACGCTCCCCGCTCGCCGGGTTATATGCAGAGCAGCGCTCGCGCCTCCTCCGAAATCCCTTGCCCCAAGCGCCTCCCTGACGGTATCCTGACATTTCCCTACAGCAAAGTTGGAACGCGCAGCGAAGTGCCACCCGCGTCGGCCGGCGTCGGGGCCTCTCCGACACTTCCGCGCGGGCCGCGTGTTTTGGTGCCCGTCCTCCCCGACCCGATGTGACCGCGCATGACGACCTCCGCTGGGGCCGCAGCCTATTTGGTGGTACGCCGCGACGATGGCTTTGGCGACGTGTTTTCGCTCACGGCCAGCCACCGCCACACCATGGGCCGCGCTACCACCAATCGCATCGTCCTTAAGGACGACCTGTGCAGCCGCGAACACGCCGAGGTCTATTTCCTCGAAGGCCGCTGGCACCTGCGCGACCTGAGCAGCTTGAACGGCACGCGCCTCAACAGCAAGGCGCTCAGCGGCGATAAGGAACTGTCGCCGCGCGACGAGGTGGGCGTCGGCCGCTCGAACCTCGTCTTCGTCGAAAATCTGCAACAGCTGCCCGACCTGCCGCCGCCGCCCGCCGAGGGGGGCGTGTCGATCAAGAAGCGCCTGCGGCAAACGCGGTTCCTGACCGGCAGCAGCGGCGAGACGGCGGCTTCCAGCACGACGCAACTGGCGGAGCATCACCACCTGGGGCAAGACCTGGCGCTGCTCTATCGGTTGGCCCTGGAGATGGGCGCGGCCGCCACCTATGCCGACCTGACGCGCGTCGTCCTCGACGGCTTGCTCGAAGCCATTCCCGCCGACGTGGGGGCCATCCTCACGCTCAAGGAAGGCGGCCGCGACCTGGAGCTCGCCGCTCATCGGCACCGCGACGCCCGCGTGAAGACCTATCACAAGGTATCGCAGTACGTCAGCAACGAGGTACTCACCAGCCGCGAGGCGATCCTCGCCGAGGACGTGGCCCGCGACCGCCTGCTGCGCAACCGCGATAGCATCAGCGACCTGGGGGCGACGAGTTTGATTTGCGCTCCGGTCGCGTTCGGTCCCGACTTGCTGGGGCTCATCCATCTGTATTGCAGCGACCCGATGCGCTCGTTGGACGCGGAAGACCTGGAATTCGCGGTGGCCGTCGCCAAGCAACTCGGCACCGCTTTGAACCAACTGCGTAAACAAGTTTCATTGACGGCCGAGAATCGTTCGTTGCGCGACCAGCTGCGCGTCGAAAGCGAATTGATCGGCACGAGTGGGCCGATCAAGGGGATCGAGTCGCAAATTGGCCGGGTGGCCTCGACCAACGCGACGGTCCTTATCCGCGGCGAAAGCGGCTCCGGCAAGGAGCTGGTGGCGCGCGCCATCCACTATTCCAGCCATCGCAAGGACGGGCCGTTCATCTGTCTCAACTGCGCCGCCCTGACGGAAACGTTGCTGGAAAGCGAACTCTTTGGCCACGAGAAGGGAGCGTTCACCGGCGCCACGGAGCGCATGGTCGGCAAGTTCGAGGCGGCCAACCACGGCACCATTTTCCTCGACGAAATCGGCGAGATGAACCTCGGCACGCAGGCCAAACTCTTGCGCGTGCTGGAGGGCCACCCGTTCGAGCGCGTCGGCGGCCATACGGCGATCCGCGTGGACGTGCGCGTCGTGTCGGCGACCAATCAACCGTTGGAGCACAACCTGCAAGCAGGCACCTTTCGCCGCGACCTGTTCTTCCGCCTGCAAGTGGTCGAAATCCGCGTGCCGCCGTTGCGCGAACGCAAGAGCGACATCGCGCAGTTGGCCGAACACTTCCTCAAACGCTTCGTGCGCGAGACGGGCCGGAAGATCCGCGCGTTCACGCCGGAGGGAATGAAGAAGATGGAAGACTACCACTGGCCCGGCAACGTCCGCGAGTTGCGCAACGTCGTCGAACGCGCGGTGGCGCTGGGCTTCGGGCCGGTCCTCGACGCCGCCGACTTGTGGCTCGGCTCGGTGGACCTCGACAACCCGGCGTCCGCGGTGGCCGTCTATCAACCCACGTCGATGGACACGATCGAGAAGCAGCACATATTGCGGACGCTGCAGCACACTGACTGGAACAAGAGCCAGGCGGCGGCGATTTTGAACATCGAGCGCTCGACGTTGGATCGGAAGATCAAGGCGTACGATTTGAAGAAGTGAAAGCCAGACGGAAAAGGCGACAAGGTAGGGTGGGTCGAGGCCCACCGGAATCTCATGAGATTCCGGTGGGCCTCGCTATCGCTCGACCCACCCTACATCTACATCGAAGGGGCGTCATTTGGGCTACTTCTTATCGTCCTTCCGCCCCTCCTCGCCCAGCACGTCTTCCAGGGTGCGGATCGTATCCTCGACCCCTTCCAGGTTCGGATTGATGCGCAGCGCGGCGCGGAACGCCTTCAAGGCGGCGCGCGGCTTGCGCAGCTTCATATGGCACTGAGCCATTCCCGCGAAGGCGCCGAAGTGGTACGGATTCAGCTTGACCGTCGCCTCGCAGTCGGCGGCCGACTTCTGGTAGTCCTGTTGGCGAAAATGGAGGATCGCGCGTTGGTTGTACGCTTCGGCGAAGTTCGGGGCCTTCTTGATGAGCGCGTCGAGGGCTTGTTCCATTTTCTCGGGGCCGGCCAGGCGCAGGATGCGCTGCAGTTCCTTGTTGTTGCCCTCGGCGTCGGCGCGGAACCAGATGGCCCATAAGGCATCGGAGGCCAGCTGGCGCACCTGGCCGTCCTCGTCGCGCAGTCGGCCGGCGAGCGCCTTGTTGCACGCCATCGTGCCGGTCAAACCTAGCGCCAAGACCGACGCCCGCCGTGCCTCGCCGTGCGGCGCGTCGAGCAAGCGCTGCAGCGTCCCCTCGCCGTAGCGGGCCGACACCTCTTGTTTATACGTGTCGAGTCCTTCTTGAAGACGAACCGCGAACGTCTGGTTCTCCTCGCCGTCCAGGCGGCTGGGCACCTTCCGATAATAGTCGAGCAATAGAGCCGTCCGCACTTCCGCACCTCTTTCTTGCAGGGGAGAGGGTTCGTCGCCGACCGGCGGCAGCGCTTGCGCGAAGCCTGGTGATAAGGCGACGAACCAAGCGACCAGGATGCCGCACCATCCGCGTTTTCGCGCGATCATGCGTCGGCTCCTTTTTCGGAATGGGAAACCGTCAGTAACGGAGTCTATGCCGTGCAAGGTTGCAAGACAAGGAGACAAGGAGACAAGGAGACACGGAGACACATTTGAATTGGGGTGGCGCGAAACGGCAAGCCCGGTCTCCTTGTCTCCCTTTCTCCTTGTCTGTTTACTTGCCGGTGGGGGGAACCGTCATGGGAGTAGCGGGCGCCTCTTCGCCCGGCTTCAGCGCCACGGCCGGCTTCGTCTTCTTCCAGGCGGCCACATCCTTGAGCAAGACCTCGACCGACTTGTCGATTTGCAGGTCGAGGCCCTTGGCCAACTGATCGGGGTGGTTCTCGACGTGTTCGTCGGGGACGACGCCTTCCTTGTCCATGTTGCCGCCCTTGAGGGTGTAGACGCCGATGCGCGGGATGCGGAACTGCGAACCGTCGATGAGGCGCACGCTCGAGGTGCCGATGACGTAGCCGCCGGTCGGTTGGCCGACGAGCTTGCCGAGGCCCAGCGTCTTGAAGGCGTTGGGGAAGATCTCGGCGTCGCTGTAGCTGCGGTTGTTGATGAGCAGCACCAGCGGCTTGTGCCACTTGCGGTCGTAGGAACGCAGGACGAAGCCTTCGTTGCCGTGGCGATGGCGGAAGATGGTGTGTTCCTTGCCGCCCAGGTAGTTCAAGACTTGATCGTGCGTGAAGCCGCCACCGTTAAACCGCACGTCGAGGACGATGGCGTCCTTGTCGAAGTTATCCGAATAGAGGCCCTGCACGAACTTGTCGAGGCCGGCTTCGTCCATGCTCGGGATGTGGATGTAGCCGAGCGTGCCCTTGCTCAGTTCGTCCACGCGCTTGGCGTTGGCGGTCACCCAGCGCTCGTACATGAGCGCCTGCGTCTTGTCGCGCGAGGTGGCGACCAGTTCGACGCGGCGGCGCGCCTTGGGATCGCGCGGGTCGGACTTCAAATCGGAGGTCACGACGAGGACGACTGTCTCGTTAGCTTTGTCGTTGAGGAGCTGGCTGACGTCGGTCTTGTCGGTGATCTCCGTGCCATCGATGGAGAGGATGAAATCGCCGGCGCGGAGACCGAGACCGCGCTTGTCGGCCGGGCCGCGCTTGATCACCTCGGCCACTTTCAAGCCGGGGCCACGATAGCTTTCATCGTAAATGAGGCCGAGGTCGGCGGTCACTTCGTCCGGCGTCGTGGCGAAGCCGGAAATACCCAGGTGCGAGGCGTTCAACTCGCCCAACATCAAGCTGACGAGGGCGTACATGTCTTCCTTGGCGGCGACGTGCTTGACCAACGGCCGATACTTCTCGCGGATCGCCTTCCAGTCGGCACCGTGGAACTTGCTGTCGTAGAAATTCTCGGCCAGGGCGCGCCAGCTTTGCTCGAACATCTCGGCGTATTCCTCGTCGCGCTTGACCGTCAGCTTGGCGGTAAAGGGAATGCGCGCCGGTTCGCTGCCGAGGGTGGCGCTGCCCATGCGTATGGATCCAGTGCCGTCGCGGAAATAAAGCAAACTCGGCGCTCGCTTCGACCAGCGGATTTGTGTCGGCCGCTGGTTGCCGGTGGTCAGGCGCGTCAGCTGGCTGCCGTTGCTGTTGGCGACCCACAGGTCGTCGCCGCTGGCGCCGGAGGAGCGGAAAGCGACCTTGCTGCCGTCCGTCGAGATGGCGCCTTCCTCGGCAGGGATGCTCGCCGCCTGCTCGACGCGCAGGTGGATGTCGTCCCAGTCAATCTCGGCGCTGGCCGGGGCGTCTTTCGCCGCGGGCTTTTGCAGGGACATGACGTACATGCCGCTGCCGCGGCGCCGCTGGCTGACGAAGCCGAGCTTGTGGCCCGTTTGGCTCCAACTCACGTCGCCGTTGAACGTGGCGTGGCGCGTGATGTTCTTCGCCGGGCCACCGCCGTTGCTCGGCACGATGTACAGGTCGCTGGCGAAGCTGCCGTCCATGCGCGCATAGACGATGTGCTTGCCGTCGGGCGACCAGTCGTAATCGAAGACCTGCGACTCGTTGACGAGCACCTTTTCGTTGGCGCCGTCGGGCATCATCGTGTAGAGTTTGCCGGCGCGGAGGAAGGCGATGCGTTTGCCGTCGGGCGAGAAGCTGGCGCCGGTCTCGGCCTCGGCGGTGTCGGTCAATTGCTTCACCTTGAAGCGGTGCGCCTTGGTCAATTCGGGATTCTCAGCATCGTCCGGTTCGAGGAGATACAAGTCTTCATGGCCATTGCGGTCGGACGCGAAGAGGATGCTCTTGCCGTCCGGCGCCCAGGCGATGCTGTGGTCGAAGGCCGGGTGGTCGGTGAGGCGCGTCGCCTTGCCGCCGCTGCTGGGGATGAGGAACAATTCGCCGTGGACCGCGAAGGCGATGTGCTTCTCGTCCGGCGACAGGGAAAATTCCGTAGCGCGGTTGGTGAAAGTGACGCTGCGCTCGGTGTTCGATTTGTCGTCGGCGTGAACCTCGATGGCGAGCTTGCGCGGCGTGCCGCCGCGCGAGGATACGACATAAAGGTCCGGGCCGCATTCGTAGACGATCCAGTCGCCATTGCCGCTGACGCGCGCCCGGCGGACGGCGTCGTCCTTGTGGTGCGTCAGCCGCTGCGGCTTCGATTTGCCGTCGAGCGTTTGCCGGACGACGTTGGCCGGCGTGCCGAAGATTTCGCTGACGTAGAAGAGGGCGCTGCCGTCGGCGGCCCACATGGGCGAGTTGTCCTGGCCGACGAAATCGGTGACGCGCTTGTTGTTGCCGCCGTCGGCGTTGCTGATCCAGATATCGTCGTTGGACGAGCCGCGATAGCCCTTGCGATACCAGGTGCCCGGCCCGCGGACGTAGGCGATTTGATCGCCCTTGGGAGAGAAGACCCCCTCGCGGCCTTCGTGAGCGCTGATGCGCCGCGCCCGGCCGCCCTCGAACGGCACGGTGTAAAGTTCATAACTTTGCGGGAAGCCGACGCCACGCGCCGACGAGAAGAGGATGTGCTTGCCGTCGGGCGACCAGCCGTTGACCATGTCGGCGGAACTGTCAGTAGTGAGGCGTCGCGGTTTGCCGCCCTGCACGGGGACGACGAAGACGTCGTAATTGCCGTGGCGGGTGGCGGTGAAGGCCAAGTATTTCCCGTCGGGGCTGAAGACGGGATTGACGTGATACGCCTCGTGCATGGTGACGGGCCGAGCGATGCCGCCGATGGTTTCAACGGTCCAGAGGCCGCCGAGGTAACTGAAAGCCACCAGTTTGCCGTCCGGCGAGATGTCCGGCGTACGGCCCATGCGGATCGGCTCCTGGGCGCGGCCGGCCGAGGTCAGTAGGAGCAGGGCCAGAACGGCGAGGGAAGAATGGCGGATGCACTTCATTGTGAGTGTCCCTGGTTGAGGTGCCGAAGGTGGCGGCCAGGCGGAGAGCGGCCCGGCGGAAAGTCGGAAGGCCTCCGAAGAGGAGACGAGCGGAAGGGGCAAACCTTCACACGGCCTTAACCCATTCCCCAGCGTATCGACGCGCGGCGAAAAATGCAAAAGGGAAGCGAGGCACTGATGGTTAGCGACGCTTCG
>JBBSES010000184.1:0-8307 GCA_038239465.1 Gemmatales bacterium | reverse complement strand
TTCCTGCGGTTCGCCCCGAAAGTCGCCGAGAAACGAGTCGCTGACGCCGGTCAGGGCCACGAAGGCGCTATGGTGGAAGTCGTCGTTCCAGGTGCCGTCGAGGCCGAATCCGCTCTTCTCTGCCGGGCGAATCATGCGGCCCCGCTGCGACTCGTCTTCGGCGACGACGATAGTGGCGCGCCCCATCGCCGCGGCGCGGACGCGCCGGCCAATCGCCGCGAGGACGTGTTCGGGCGAGTCGTCGTAGATGCGGTGCGTGGCGTCGAGGCGCAGGCCATCGATGTGGAATTCGTCGATCCAGTAGCCGGCGTTGGCGACGAAGAACTCGCGGACCGGCCCGGAGCGCTCGCCGTCGAAGTTCAGCGCCTCGCCCCATTCGGTGGCATGGCGGACGCTGTGGTACTCGGCGGCGTATTGGCTGAGGTAATTGCCGTCCGGCCCGAGGTGGTTGTAGACCACATCGAGGACAACGCCGAGGCCGACCGCGTGGGCGCGATCGACGAAGCGGCGCAAAGCGTCCGGCGTGCCGTAGAGGCGCGTCGGCGCGAACAGGGCAACACCGTCGTAGCCCCAACCGAAGCGGCCGGGAAACTCGGCGACCGGCAGCACTTCCACGACGGTGATGCCCGCCGCGGCCAGTTCCGGCAACTCACGGGCGGCGGCCTCCCAGGTGCCTTCGCGCGTGAAGGTGCCGACGTGCATCTCGTAGATGACTTGCCCGGCGAGCGAGACGCCGCGCCAGTGGCGATCCGTCCATGGAAAGGGAGATGGGTCCACGACCTCGCTGGGGCCATGCGGTCCCTCCGGCTGGCAGCGCGACACCGGATCGGGGAAAGCGTCGCCGCCGTCCAGGCGATAGCGGTAATGGCTGCCGACGCGGGCGGAAGCAACAAGGCCGGCGAAGTAGCCGTCGGCTTGGGGCTGAAGTTCCACGGCCGAGCTATCGGTGAGAAGCACCTCCACGCGCCGGCGCCGTGGTGCCCAGACGCGGAAGTGAACGCCCCCCTCGGCCAGCGGTTCGGCCCCGACCGGCAAGCGGCGCTGCGGATTCATGCGGTGTCCCCAGGATACATTCGGCCAGTCTTAGCTTACTTGACGGCATTGGCTTGCCCAGACGGAGGCGCGAAACCTGAAGAAAACGGGACGCATGGAGCGGACAATCGTCAGGAATGACCCCCGTTTTGATGGCGGCGCTATAGCTGACTCTTGATTCCACTCTTTGCCCACTGGTAAATTTAAGCAATCTGGAGACAATGGGAAGCATGGCCGTCGGTGACGGTTCCTCAGTACGTTATCTCTAACCCGCTGCCAGGATTTTATTTCCGGACGGAGCCTCTACCATTCCATTGGATTCCCGCGTAGCTCAGGGCGGGAGGGGTGGGGCAATGCGCAGAGTGGTCGTGACCGGCCTTGGGGCAGTGGCGCCCAACGGGATCGGTAAGGAAGCGTTCTGGTCCGCCTGCGTGGCGGGCCGCACCGGCATCAAGCCCATCCGCAGTTTTGACGCCTCGGCTCATCCGGTGCGCATCGCCGGGGAAGTCGCCGATTTCGATCCGACGCCCTTCATACCCGCCGACCAGCGGAAGAGCCTCAAAATCATGGGCCGGGCCACGCGCTTCGCCGTCGGCGCCGCCGGGCTGGCCATCCGCGATAGCGGCCTTGACCTCGACCGCGAGGATCCGGAACGGGCCGGCGTCGTCATGGGCACTGGCATCGTGCCGCTCGACATGGCGGAATTAGCGCCGCTCATCCACGGAGCGTGCGACGAGAATGGCCGTCTGCAGCCGACACGGTTGGGACAGCAAGGCCATGCCGCCCTGTTTCCGCTGTGGATTTTGAAGTATTTGCCCAACATGGTGGCGACGCACATATCCCTGGCGCTAAACCTCCAGGGGCCGAATAGCACGTTGACGACGGCGTGCGTGGCCGGCACCCAGGCCATCGGCGAGGCGTTTCGTCTCGTGGCCCACGGCGACGCCGACATCATGCTGGCCGGCGGCGCCGACAGCCGCATCGATCCTTTACTGATGCTCGCTTATCTGGCCTTGGGAGCGCTGAGCCGCGCCGACCGGCCGGCCGATCAGGTGTCGCGGCCCTTCGATCGATTGCGCGATGGCTTCGTCCTCGGCGAAGGGGCGGGCGTCCTCGTCCTGGAAGAGTTGGAACACGCCAAGCAGCGCGACGCCGTCATCTATGCCGAGGTGATGGGCTTCGGCAGCAGTTTCGACGCCTACTCGGTGACGAAGCCAGACCCCGAGGCGCGCGGCGCCGCCCGTGCCATTCGGGCGGCGTTGAAGGAAGGCCGAGTTGACGGTAGCGAGGTGGACTACATCAACGCTCACGGCACCAGCACGCGGCTGAACGACCAAATGGAGACGGTGGCCGTCAAGCGCGTCTTCGGCGAGGGGGCCAAGGCGTTGCCGATGTCGTCGATCAAGTCGATGATCGGTCATTTGATCGGAGCGGCCGGCGCCGTGGAAGCGGTGGCCATGGCCCTGACGCTGCATCACGGCGTGGTGCCGCCGACGATCAACCTGACCAATCCCGACCCGGAATGCGACCTCGATTACGTGCCCAACGCCGCCCGCGATCTGCGCGTGCGCACGGCGGTCTCGACGAGCTTCGGCTTCGGCGGGCAGAATGGGGCGCTGGTGATGCGGCGGTTTGGTTAGAAAGACCTAAGCGAACGGGGGGCGTAAGCCCCCGTGGACTGGCAGCGCTGCGATCACGGGGGGCTTACGCCCCCCGCTCGCCAAGTATCACTTCGCCACGCCCGTCGCCTTCTTGACCTTCACCTTCACCTGGAATTGCACCGTGCCGATCTGAATCAGGTCTTCCGCCTTGAGGGGATAGCGCTGATTCGGCGCGATCTTGACGCGGTTGACGTAGGTGCCGTTGGCGGTGCCGGAATCCTCGATGGTGAGGATGCTATCCTCGAAATAGATGCGCGCGTGCTGCCGGGCGGCGAAGACCTGGCCGGGACGCTCCTGCACGTCGAGATCGACATCGACGGGATCGTCGCCGGAGCGGCCGAATTGCGTGACGCCTTCCTTGACACCGAACGAGGCGCCGGGGCGTTGGCCGCGAACGACGGTCAGCTTGGGCTTCGAACCGGCCGGCAACGGCTCGGCCACGGGAGAGGTCGGGCTGCTCATGATAAGATCCTGTGAAAAGAAAAACACATATTGTTTGGCCGCGATCCGTTTTGTTTACGTTTCGCGCTTCCCTTAACGCCAGCGTAGCACGCTCAAGATATTGGAATAATCGTCCGTCCAGTGGGTGGCCGGCGGGCCGGAAGGCAACGCCTTCCACGCGTAAGTTTCCTTCTCTTTCTCTTCCAACTGGCTCGGCGCCTTGAACGTCACTGCCTTGAGATTTTTGAACGCCTCGCGGTTGTTGGCGATGGCCACCCAGTCCGACGTATTCTTCCCCTTAAACTCTTCCTTGTTGTCGTACATGTTCAGCGCGACCTTGCCGAGGCTCGACGCCAGCGTGCCCAGCACGGGGCCGAGTTCCAGATGGCGATTGGAGATGTGGATCGCCAGGATGCCGTCCGGCTCCAGCTTCTCGAAGTACATCTTCAGCGCCTGCTCCGTGATGAGATGCACTGGGATGGCGTCGGAACTGAAGGCATCGACGACGATGATCTTGTAGCCGTGGTCCGGGGCGGAGCGCATCTTGAGGCGGGCGTCGCCGATGTCGAACTGAAATTCGCCCCGGCAATCGCGCAGGTAAGTGAAATAGCGCTGGTCCTTGGCGATGCGGATGACGGCGGGGTCGATTTCGTAGAAGGTGGCCTTCTGGCCCGGTTCGACATAGCTGGCCATGGTGCCGGTGCCGAGGCCGACGAAGGCGACGTTGCACGGCGCCGTGCCGCAGGCCGCTTCGTAGAGTTGGCCCACGGGTCCGGTGCGGTGATAGTACGTCAACGCCTCGTTGCGCTGATTTTGGAAATACCCCTGCAAGGCATAAGGGGTGAGTAGGTCCAAGGTGTTCATGCCCCCCAGCGGCGCCACGATGGCGCCGACTTCGGTCATCTCGGCGATGCGCCGCTGCTGGCCGTGCAGCGTGGTGCCGTGCAAGAGGCGATGATAGGCGTCGGTCGGATCGACGGTCTCGAACACCTCCTCGCCGCGGCGATGGCGGAGGGTTTCCGTTTGCACGCGCGCTTCCACTTTCAAGACGCCGAAGAAGCTGCGTTCCTGGTGGAGCGGCAAATCGACCGTGCGCGACAGTCCGGCACCCTCGGGCAGGGTGCCCCACTGGAAGTAATAGCGATGCAGCGCCGTTTCCCCTTCGTTGTGTAGTCCGCTATTGAAGGCGGCCGCGAGGAAGATAGCGGCGACGCCAAGGCCGAAGCGCACCGGCCGTTCCGCGAACCCGTAGCACAGCGCGACTGGCAAACCGAAAGTCAACACCGTGACCAGGCGGAACGCGGCGATATTGAACGACTTGGCCACGTCCACGACGACTTCCCAGTTGCGGAACGGCGAGCGATAGATGAGTTGGGCGCTGAGGATGCACAGGGCGATGGGCAGGCCGATATCGAGCCAGCGGGCGAGTTGGTCCTCGCCCGCTTTCGAACGGCCGATGGCGTAGCGGAGCATCGCCGCCACGATCAGCACGACGAGCGAGACGTTGAGCCAGGTAGTCTCGTTGCCGAACACCGTTTCCCACGGCCGGGCGCCGCTGAAATCCATCATGGAAAACCGGACCAGGGCGTAAAGGGCGCCGAGGCCCAGCGCCGTCGCCAGGCCGATGTCGATCCACCAGTTCATCGGGCTGTCGGCCGTCTGCTCGAACGCCGGCAACAGCAAACAGACGAGGACGAGGACGAGTGGATATTCCGCGATCCCGATAAACGCCTGCGGCGCGACGATGGCGGTGAAGACGCCGCCCAACATGCCGCCGAACGACATGGCGAGATAGAAGCCGGTCAGGTATTCGGTCGAGGGGCGCGTGCGGGCCAACTCGCCGTGGCAGACCATGGCAACGACGAAGAGCGCCGTCAAATGCAGGGCGAAGTCGTAGAAGATGGTCGAGCCGAGGCGGATGTCCGACACCATGCGAAACACGAGGAGGAGAACGACGACTGGCATGGCCAGGACCATCGTCTGGTGCAGGCCGAAGCGGCGCAGGCGCCAGGCCAGCGTCGAGAAGTATCCGGGCTGCAGGAAGTTGTTTTGCTTGGTATCGACGAGGCCGAAGAAGTTGAACACCGGGTCGAGGATGAAGTCGAACTTGCTGAAGACGATGATGAACGTGAGCAGATACAGCGTCAACGGCGGCAGCCACAAGAGCGGGATGGAGGCGATGTCGGTCGTCAGATATGTCGTGACGGCCAGCATCAAACTCGACGGCACGAAGGAGAGCAGAATCCAGTAGATGTAGCGGCGCAGCGTCGGCCGCACCGACATGGCTTCTTGCTCCAGGCTGCCGCCCGTCGGCGCCTCGGGGACGGGTGGCAGGGCCGGCGACAACGGCAGGTCGCGGCGCACCGATTCCTTGTAGCCGTTGGTCCCCTTGCTGGCTTTCTTCTTCTTGCGCTTGCCCTTGACGGCCACGGAACTTTGCCGTGGCGCCGGTTCGTCGTTGTCCATTTCGGCTTCGGCCATCGCCGGCACGCCCGCCAGGGCCAACGCGGGCGCCGCGGCCACTTCGGTCGCGCGCCAGACGCGCGTGGCGCACCACGCCGTCAGCCCGAGCAAGCCGACGTAGCCGACCGTCCAGGTCCAGCCCTGCGCGTTCAGCGCCAGCCACGGTTCCATGAGGACGGGATAACCGAACAGCGACACCATGCTGCCGACGTTGCTGGCCGCATAGAGGAAATACGGATCGTGCGCCGACGGATCGCCCGTGGTGGAGAACCATTTTTGCAAAAGCGGCGAACTGGTCGAGATGACCAGGAAGGGCAGGCCGACGCTGATGGCCAGCAGCCACAACAGCCAGAAGACCTGGTTTTCCTCGCCGGGCACGAAGCCCTCATCGACGCGGATGGGCAGCACCAGGGTGACGAGCGGCAGGGAGAGCAGCACCATCTGGAAGATAACCTGACGGCGCGGCGTCAACCAGGTGGTGACGGCGTGGGCATAGGCATAGCCGGCGAGCAGCATGGCCTGGAAGAAGACCATGCAGGTGTTCCAGACCGCCGGGGTGCCGCCGAACTTGGGCAGGATCATCTTGGCGATCATCGGCTGCACCTGGAAGAGCAGCGTGGCGCTGGCGAAGATCGTCACGGTGAAGACGAAAACGGTGCTGGCAATGAGGGACCGCAAGACGACACCTCCGCGGCAAGCGTGCGAAGTCCAGATGCAATCCCCCCATCATAAGATGAAAAGAAGGGCAAGCAAGACCAGAGGCGGCAGTGGCGAATGTCGGTCGAACAACGCTGGCGAAACAATTTCCTCGCTGCCGATGAGTTGCCGGCTTCGGTCCAAAAAGCAATCGGATCACGAAAACACCAAAACACGAAAGGCAGGAGGATGACATCAAGATGGTTATCGCACCGCACATGGGTTGAATTCCGCTTTTTTTCGTGCTTTCGTGTTTTCGTGATCGTTTTGCATTGCTTTTAGCGTGAAAGGTATGTCGTCAACGATCCCAAAGTTTGAAATCCTTGGCAGCCGCGCGCGGCCAGGGTAGTATCGATCACAGAGGCGCGTGAGTCGTGAGGCGAGGTTGCAGCGATGTCCGAACCGTCCGATGCCTCCGGTGTCCTGCTCGCCCAATGGCGCGCCGGCGACGCGCGGGCCGCCGATGCCCTCTTCGCCCGCTACGCCGATCGGCTCATCGGACTGGCGCGGGCGCGGATGCCGGCCCGGCTGAACGTGCGCGTGGACGCGGAGGATATCGTGCAGTCGGTGTACCGGAGCCTGTTTCGCGGCGCTCGGGCGGGGCAGTACACGAGCGAACGCGGCGGCGACCTGTGGCGGCTGCTGGTAGCCATCACACTGCACAAGGTAACGCGGCAACTCAAGCGCAACACCGCCGACAAGCGCGACATGGACCGCGAAACCGCGCGCGGCGACAAGGCCGAACCGTGGCTGGCGCGCGAGCCGGGACCGCACGAAGCGGCCGCCCTTACCGACCAGGTGGAACACTTGATGCGCCGTTTGACGCCGTTGCAACGCCAAGCGCTGGAACTCCGTTTGCAAGGACACAACCTCTATGAAATCGCCACCCAGCTGGAGCGTTGCGAACGAACCGTCCGTCGCGCGCTGGACGACGTGAAACGCCAGTTGAAGGAACGACCGCCCGACTAGTGAAGGTCAGGATCCCACGGGTATCGCGCATGAAATCCGCCACGCATCGGTCCGACCCGCCGCTCTCTCCCGACGACGTGCTCGAACAGCTCGAACTTGCCTGGAAGCGCCACGAGGCGCCCGCGCTGGAAGACCTGGACGCCTGGGCGCTTCGGATCGATCCCACGCGCGGCGAGTCGTGCCACGCGCTGCTGGCGGCGCTGATCGAGATCGACCTGCAATATCGGTGGGGCAACCCGGCGGCGGGCAGCTGGAAGCCGCTGCTAGAGGACTACGCGCGGCGCTGCCCGTCGTTGAAACCGCTGAACCAGCTGCCCCTCGAGTTGATCGCCGAGGAGTATCGCGCGCGGCGCTGCTGGGGCGATCGCCCGGCTCACGCGGAGTACCTGGGCCGATTCGCGGCGCACGGGCCAGCGCTGCTGGCGCGGTTGCGGCGCGTCGATGTCGAGTTAACCAACGAGGGGGTGGGCAATGGGCCCGTGCCGCCCGTGGTCGTGGACGCCCCGCCCGCGTCCGCCGCTGGCTTGCTCGGCCTGGTCGAGCGCCTCGGTCTCGTCCCGCCGGGCGAGGCGACGCCCGCCGTCGATGCCGGCGGCGCGATCGAAAAATGGCGGGCCGAGGGCCGTGTGACGGCGTTTCAAGCCGACCTCCTGTTGCGCGGGCAAGGCGCGAACCTCGAGCTTGGCCCCTATCTTTTGCGGGAACGGCTCGGCGAAGGCGGCACCGGCGAGGTGTATAAAGCGTGGCATCGCAAGATGAGCCGGACGGTGGCGCTGAAGGTGCTGCGCAAGGAACTGCTGGACGACGCCGAGGTCGTGGCCCGGTTCTATCAGGAAATCGAGGTGGTCAGCCGCCTGACGCATCCGCACGTCGTCCACGCCTACGACGCGGGTCCGCTGGGCGGCGCCCATGTCCTGGTCATGGAATTCGTCGAAGGCATCGACCTGGCGCGGCTGGTTGCCCGTCAGGGCGTGCTGTCGGTCGAGCGGGCCTGCGATTACGTGCGTCAGGCGGCGCTGGGCCTGCACTACGCGCACGAGCAGGG
>JBBSES010000183.1:0-8313 GCA_038239465.1 Gemmatales bacterium | reverse complement strand
GGGCCGCTTGTTTTTGGGGGCGGGCCGGGGGGGGGGGTTGTTTTCCCCCCGCGGGCCGCCGGCCGCGCCCACCCCCCCCCCCTCGCCAGGATCGGAAAAAAGGGTACGTTATATTTTGCCGGTCGCAATACCTTGCGCGAACCGGATGAAGGCGGAGGGACGGGCGTATGGAAAACTCCGTGGAAAGCGTGTGCAACTTGCTAGCCCGCAGCCGGCTGCTGCCGGCGCGCGAGGTGCGGGCGCTGCACGAGCGCTGGCGCGGCGAAGCCAGCGACGGCGTCGCCGACCTGGCGCGCTTCGGCCAGTGGCTTGTCGGCAACCGCTTCGTCACGGAGTACCAGGCGGATCGGCTGCTGCGCGGCAAGGCGGGCAACTTCTTCCTCAACGATTACAAGATCCTCGCCAAAGTCGGCCAGGGGCACATGGCCGCCATCTATCGGGCGGTGCATCCGCTCGGGGCCACCGTCGCCCTCAAGGTCTTGCCGCCGTCGCGCGCCGGCACCCCTAAGGGGTTGGCTCGCTTTCAGCGCGAGGGCCGTATCGGTTTGCGTCTGGATCATCCCAACGTGGTGCGGACGCTGCACACGGGGCGCTGCGAGGACATCCACTTCCTCGTCCTCGAATACCTCGAAGGGGAATCGCTCGCGGAGGCGCTGCGGCGCCGCGGTCCGCTGCCGCCCGAGGAGGCGGCGCGGTTGGTGCAGCAGGCCCTCACCGGCTTGCAGCACGTCCACGAACAGGGCGTGGTACACCGCGATTTGAAGCCGGCCAACCTGATGCTCGTCCCGGAGATCGGCGGCGACGGCGTCACGGTCAAGATTCTCGATCTGGGATTGGCCCGCTGCCTAGAAGAAGAGAAGCCGACGCCTGGTTCGCGCAACGGCTTGACCAAACTCGGCTCGGTGCTGGGCACGCCCGAGTATCGAGCGCCGGAGCAGGAACGCGACTCGCACGCCGCCGACGTGCGCGCCGACATCTATAGCCTCGGTTGTGTTCTATACGCCTGCCTGGCGGGAGCGCCGCCGTTCGCGGATTCCGACCCGCGGCGTCGGGCGGAGCGGCACGCGCACGAGGCGCCGCGGCCGTTGCGCGAGGTGAACGCCGCCGTGCCCGACGCGCTGCAGGACGTGGTCGATGGCATGTTGGCCAAGGATCCGACCTATCGTTATCCGACGCCCGAGCGCGCGGCCGCCGCGCTGGAGGCATACCTCGCTTCGATTCGACCGCCGTTGCCGGCGCCGATACCGGCCGATCCCGTAGTGGCCGTGGAATCGCTCCCCGTGGCGACGCCCGCCGCGTCGGTCCCGGAGGTGGACGTGCCGCACGGCAGCGTCGCCCCGGTGGCCCTCCTGGTCGAGCCGGCCCCCGCGGTGCCCGTCGCCACGGTGGCGGCCACGGCGTCGTGGGGCACGTTTCTCCTCATCGTCGGCGTCCTGGTCGGCACCGGCGTCGTGTTCCTGGTCGTCTTCATCGGCTGGCGCGTGCTGCTCGCCTTCGCGCTGGGTACGCTGGTCGGAAGGCTGTGGGGCCGTCGCCGACGGAAGGCCGTCGTGCCCCAGGCGCCGCCCGCGGAATCGGGTGGCGATTCGGCGCGGAGCCTTGCCTCGAAGTCATCGTGATCGCGTAACTCTCTGGCGAGGCGAGACGACGACACCCCCGGGAGACGATCTCCCGGGGTGTCGCGTGGACGATCCTGTCGTTTTCGGTTCGCGGATCAGCGGCCGTCGCGGGCGCCGCCGGCGAACGAGTTACCGAAGGCGTGGAAATCGAACTTTTCACGCGAGACAACCAATAAGGTCAGAACGTCACCCCCACCTGTGCCCGCAGGTTGAACGGCTGACCGGGATAGACCGTCAGCGAATCGACCGAACTGGAGTAATAAGTCCGTCCGAAGATGTTCTCGAAGTACACGGTCGCGCTGAGTGGGCCGCGTTGATAGTAGACGCCGCTGTCCCAGCGCACGTAGCCCGGCAACGCGAACGTCCCCTGCAGGTCGCCGAGCCGATCGCCCACCGCCACCATGCCCAGGGCCACGCCGAGCGTCTGGCAATCGTCGTGGACCAGGTTGTAGCGCGACCAGATGTTGCCGCTGTTGAATGGCACGTTGCGAAAGCGATTGCCGACCTGTAGCGGGTCGATCGAATTGACGATGCGCGAGTCGAGGTAGGTGTAATTGGCGACGATGCTCAACTCCTCGGTCACTTTGCCGACGGCGCTCATCTCGACGCCCATCGACCGTTGGCGGCCGATCTGCGTGGAGAAGAAGGCGCTGTCCTGCGTGACCACGTTGCTCTTGTCGATGTGGAAGCCCGACACCGTGACGCTCAGCTGCTTGTCGAGCAGATCGACCTTGACGCCGCCCTCGAACGACTCGCCCAACTCCGGCTTGAGCGGCTGCGGATTGCGGAACGCCCCGCGGTCGGGCAACTCGAACGACTCGCTATAGGAGACGTAAAACGACAACTCCTCCGGCAGCGGCTGATAGACCAAGCCGACGCGGGGCGACCAGCGGTAGTACATCGTATCCGTCTTGACGCGCGGAAAGCCGATGTCCTGGCCACCGAACGGACTGATGAATTCTCGGTCGAAGTTCAGACGATCGACATCCGCGCGAGCGCCGGCCAGGAACTTAATGTGTTCCGTGATCTCGGCCAGGTCTTGCGCGTACCAGCCATAGCGTTCCTGAATGTAGTTTTGATCGAAGCGGCCCGGCAGCGGCGGCGTCGTCGTGTTGTAGACCGGGGCCTGCGCGTTGATCGTCTGCGTCGGCGAGGGAAAGAAGGGCGGGCCGACGGGGAACGGGTTGGGCGTCAGCGTCAGCGGGTCCGACAATTGTGCCGTCAAGTCGGTGCTGCGAAACCAACTCACTTCCGTGCCCAAGACCACGGAGTGGTTCACGGGGCCGGTGCAAAATTTGCCCGTCAGGTCGGCGATCGCCGAATACGATTGCTCGCGGAAGTTCACCGTATTTTGCGTCTGCTGAATCAGGGTCGTTTGTGGGAGTCCCAGGAAGGCGATGGCCGGGTTGTTCCCTTTAAGGATGGGCGGCGTCGTGGCGGTCGGCGTGTCCCACCAGAAGCCGGCCACGCCAATCCGGCCGAACCAGCCTTCGTCGAACTTGTGATTGAGCCAGACCGAGGTCTTGTAATCGTTGTAAAGCAGGCGGTTGTCGGGTTGATCGAGATAACGGCGGATCGGCAGGATGAGTTGGCCGTTGAATTGGGCCACGCCGGTATCGAAGCGGCGGCGATCGTTGACGTATTGCCCCTCGAAGGTGATGGCGGTGTAATCGTCGACGACCCAGGTGACGACCGGCGCCTGAATGTTGCGTTCCAGGAAGCTGAAGTCACGGAAGCCGTCGTTGTTCTCGTAGGCGGAGTTGAAGCGGTAGAGGACCGCGCCGTCGCCGACGGGTCCGGTCACGTCGAGGGTGGGTCGAATCAGGCCGTTGTTGCCGCCCATCACGGTCACGGCGTTGTAGCGCTCTTCCAGAGGCTTCTTGGTGATAATGTTGACGAGGCCGCCCGCCCCGCCGGAACCGTAGAGGACCGAAGCGGGCCCTTGCAGGATTTCGACGCGCTGCACGTTGGCGAAGTCGCGCGGCGTTGGCGTCGGGTCGAGAAAGCCGTTCCAGCGGTAATCGCGTGATTTGACCTCGAAGCCGCGTAGCGTGAACGAATCGGGTCGCAAGCTGTCGCCCAGGCGAATGGCGCCGGGAATGTTGCGCAGCAGGTCGGGGATAGTCAACGCTTGTTGATCGTTGATCAGCTGCGCCGGCACGACGCTGACGGTGCCAGGGAAGTCGATGTTCGGCACGTTGGCGATCGTCGCCGTCGTGGACGACTCGGCGCGGTAGCCAACGGCCGGCGGACTGGCGAAGGCCCCGCCCTGGCTGATGGACGGCGTGGCGTTTGGCCCCTGGTTATCCGGTTGTGGAAAGTCGTTGGGGTTCGGGGTGTCGCTCGGCTGCGGCTGCGCCGGCGGTTGCGTCTGCGTGGTGGGCGTGGGCGTCCCTTCCACCTTAGTCGGCGGCAACTTGGGCAAATTGTCTTGCGCGAAGAGAGGAGCATCCAGCAACGCGGTGCCGGCCAGGGCGCTACCCACGGCGGCGGTCAACGCGGCGGTCCACGGTCGGCGCTTGGTTTTCGGCTTCCTGCCTGACATGGCTTTCCTCGATGGGGGTCAGGGCGGCTCCATCCTGAAGCCGCCGCCAAAGGGGGATCGCGCCGACGGTGCCGGGCGCGTGGCGAACGCGGGCAACAGGGAAGATATCGGTTGTCGGCGCGGGTGGGGTTATAGGACGGCACGGCAATCGCGGCAGAAGTGGCGGAACCGGAACGGAGATTCGCTATACTCTAACATCCATTTGACTGTCGTGGGCTTCAATATCCTCGCCGGATGGTGAACTCCACGTCCTTGGTAAACTCGCACGGCACCGCGAAACCGTTGCGCCGCGCGGGATGGAAAATCCAGCGGCGCATGGTCCGCACGGCCGAATCGTCCAGCGAAGCGACATTGCTGGACTTGTACACGCCGGCCGCGACGACTTTGCCGCTTGCGTCGATCTTGACGCGCAGCGTGACCGTGCCCTCGACTCCCGCGGCCAGGGCGTCGGCGGGATAGGGCGGCGCCGGGTTCGTCGTCAGCGCATCGGGCAATTGATCGAGGCGCGCCCCATCGTTCGCCTTCGAGGGCCGCGACGCCGTCGAGGCTTCGTCGATCCGCTTATCCACCGTCTCGGTCGGCTCGATTTTGACCTTTGCCGGCTTACGCTCGATTGCCGGCTTCGCCACCGGCTTCTGATCGGGCGAAGGCGGCTGCGGTCGGATCATGGGTTGCGCGGACAGAGGTTCGGGAACCAATATCTCGGCCTCATCGCTCAAGGGAATGCGAGGAGAAGCCGAGGGAAGGGGGGGCTGCGCCTGCTCCACGCGGCGCGGCTGAGCCGGGTCGCTGGCCCGTAGCGCCACCGAAGCGCGGCCCTCGACGGGAGCCAATTCCACCGGCTTGACGATCGTGTCGCCAAGGAGGGAGCAAGCGACGATCGCCGCGTGGAGTAAGACGCTGGCCAACGTCGTCAGGGTGATGAGGTAATGGCGCAGGAAATCGAGCATGGGGCATTCCGCGAAGCTTACCGTTTTTCCGCTCTCTCCCACAAGGGCATCGCTCAGACGCATTTGAGAATGATACAATCATACTCGCGGCAGGGAGCCTTGCAAGCCGACGGTCGCATTCGTTATTGGCGGGGGAACGGCTTCATGCTTGTGGATATGTTCTATCGCGGCGGCCTAGTCATGATACCGCTGCTCGCGGTTTCGGTGCTGGGTCTGGCATTGATCCTGGACCGCGCCGTCATGTTCGTCTACTGGTTCCAGGGATTCGGCGGCGTGATCCGCGCCTTGCGGCCGATGGTCGTCGGCGGCGCCTGGGAGCAGGCCGAACATTATTGCCGGCGGCGCGGGCCGTTCACGCACGTCGCCCTGACGTTTCTGCAACACCGCGATCAGTCGGCGAAGGTCCGCGACGACGTCGTGCGCCGCGAGGGAACGATTGCCCTTAGCTACCTGGAAAATCGGCTGCGCTGGCTGGCGACCGTCGCGCAGGTGAGTACCTTACTCGGCCTTCTCGGCACGTTTTATTTCATGATCTACCGCTTCCATCCCGACGCGACGGCCTCGGGCCAGATTCCGCAGGCCGATTTCTTCGCGGCCATATGGGAATCGTTCCTCTCGACCATGTTCGGCCTGGTGGTGGCCATCCCCTGCACGGCGGCCTACCAAATCTTCGAAGGCCGCGTCGATGCCGTGGCGCGCGATCTGGGCATCCTCGTCTCCTACCTGGAGGAATGGCAGCGCCTGGCGGACAAGGGCGATGCGCTCCCGCTCGTCCACGGGGAACGCCGCGTGCCAGCGGACGTCACCAAGATTCCGGTTCGGCATGGTGAGGCATAAGCCATCATGGAATTTCGTCGCCGTCGCAGGATCGACGCCACCATCGACATGACGCCGATGATCGACACGCTGCTGCAATTGTTCGTCGTCTTCCTGCTCAGCATGTCGTTCGTGGCATCAGCGGTTCGCCTGGACTTACCTCACGCGGCCGTCCGGCAAACGACGGCGGAGTCGCCGGTCGCCGTTTCGATCGACGCCAACAACGCCTGGTTCGTCAACAACACCCCAGTAACGAAGGACGAATTGGCGACCTGCTTGCAGGCGCATTTCGTCCAGGGCAAGCGCCGCGAGGTCCTCCTCCGCGCCGACCGCTCGCTGACGTACGACCGAATCCTGGACGCGATCGTCGTCATCCAGCGCTCCGGCACGACCAACATCTTGCTCGCTTACGACCAGGATGGCGATTGAGCGAACGAAAAACGAGCGTACCGTAAGACCGCCCATTCAAGCGATGCGCAACGCGCGGCAGGCATCCTCGTAGCTCGCTTCCAATTCGAGCGGCACCGCGAGGTTCGCCGTCAACCACAAGGGCAGCGTCGGCAGGGAGTGCCCGAGCGTCAGCGGCGGTGCCCAGGTTTCGAGTACCCAGGCATCGTTGCCGCTCGTTCCACGACAGGCCGCGGCGTAGAGGGGCCGCGGCTCGAACGAGGAATCCGCGAACCCCATGAATTCCAGGACTTCCGCGTAGAGATTGAACTGACGGGTGGTGACGAGATCGACGATGACGACCGAGACGCCGTTTTGGAGCAAGGCGGCGCACTTGGCGACGAAGGCCCGCCGGTGTTCGGGCCGGTCCTTGTTGGCGGGGTTGACGATTTCAATGGCGGCCACGAGGCGGCGGCCGCGCCTGCTGTCGTAGACGCGCACCTCCTATTCGTCGGCCGGCGGCAAATCGGTCTCGTCGATTTCCACGAACGCCCCCAGGTGGACGCGCGGGGCGGCGACGTATCCGCTCGGCAACTGGCGCGACAGGGCCAGGACGATCATGGCGGGCCATTGTCCGTGCAGCCCCTCCCACGACGTCCGGTCGTCGAGCGGCGGACGAAAGTGGTCGCGCAGCGGCATGAGGGGTATTCCTCCGCGTCATTTTAACGCGAAGGAGTGCCGTTCGCCAACCAGCGGCCTTCACGCGACTTTAACGATTCGCCTTCTAGGGCGATGGCCCCTCATTTCGTACAATGCCCCTTTCAGGCGGTGCCGGGCGGTACCGCGATTCGCACCCTCGGACGTTCCAACAAGGAGAGGGCCATGTCCAGTCCCTTGCAATCGCTCGTCGCCTCCGGCACCAAGCTTTGGCTCGATTCCGTCGATCCCGACGAAGTGAAGGCCAACCGCGCCCTCGGCGCCACCGGCGCCACCTCGAACCCGATCATTATCTCCGACCTCATTAAGACCGGCCGCTTCGACGATCTGATGACGCAGTTCTTCCGCGATGGCCTCGACGACAAGGCCGTCGCCTGGAAGATGACCGACCACCTCGTCCGCCAGGCGCAGCAGGTCTTCCTGCCCGTATGGGAGCAGACCAAGGCCAACGACGGCTACGTCAGCTTCGAACTCGATCCGCTCCTCGAAGACCCGACCAACGGCATCCCCGTCGCCGAGCGGACCAAGCACTACGTCGAGCTGGGCAAGCAGTGGTCGGCCGGCCACAAGAACCGCATGATCAAGGTGCCGGCCACCCCCGCCGGCCTCGGCGCCCTCGAAGACCTGTGCGCCCACGGCATCACGCTCAACGTCACGCTGATCTTCAGCGAGGACCAGTACCACGCCGCCCGCGAAGCCGTCTGGCGCGGCGCCCAACGGCGGACCACGCGCGAGCCGTTCAAGTCGGTGTACAGCATCTTCGTCAGCCGCCTCGACGTGTACACCGAGCATCACGTGCCGTCGCTATCGCCGGCCGCCCAGGGACTGGCCGGCATCCTCAACGCCAAGCGTATCTGGAAGCTCAATCAGAAGTTCTGGGCCGACAAGAAGCTGCCGCTGCAGCAGGAGATGATCTTCGCCAGCACCGGCACCAAGAAGCCGGAAGACGCGGCCTGGAAGTACGTCGAGGCCTTCGCCGGCAGCGACATCGAGACCAATCCGCCGAAGACCAACCACGACGTCCAGGCGAGCGGTCGGACCATCGCGCGCCACGTCGATGAGATGCCGTCCGAGGCGATTCAGAAGGAACTCGACGCCAAGGTGGACTGGAAGAAGCTGGAGCAGGTGCTGATGGAAGAGGGCCTGCAGAAGTTCGCCGACCCGCAGAAGGCGCTGCTGAAATTGATTACGCACAAGCGCGAGGAGTTGAGCGCCGTGGCGGCGCGGTAAGCGTCGGTTCCGGGAAGGGTGCTTTCGTAGGGTGGGGGGGGGGGGGGGG
>JBBSES010000182.1:0-8313 GCA_038239465.1 Gemmatales bacterium | reverse complement strand
TACCGGGGCCAAATGCCGTTCTCCGCCCCGGTAGGGGCACACGATTGTAGCCACGGGTGAAGCGCAGCGAAACCCGTGGAAACAAGACCGCCTGCCCTTGCCCCGGTAGGGGCAAACGAATGGCGACCGTGTCTCAATCATTTTTCTCCGATCGGCAAATCGCCATGAAGGAATGAACGGTTACACCGAGCCTGCCAAGTGCCTCATGCTCATGACAGAGATTACCATCACTCTTTCAGAGGCGCGGTTTGCTCAGTTGCGTCTCCGAGCGGAGCAAGTCGCTCTGTCGCCCGAGGAATTCTTGCGCCGCATCGTGGAAGAACTATTGGATGGGCCGGGTAAGAAGTTCCGCCAAGCCGCAGCCTATGTCTTTCAGAAGAACGCGGACCTGTATCGGCGACTGGCGTAACCCGCTCCCTCACTTTCCCTCAAGCGCGTAGGGTGCGACCGCGCGAGTACGTTTGACGCACCCTACTTTGCTTTACGCGCCTATTCCTGGGCTTTCTTCTTCTTGAACTGCTCGCGCAGTTCGCTCAGCTTCTTGAACTCCTCCATCGACAGATAGCCGTCGTTGTCGGCGTCGAGCTTGTCGAAGAGTTTTTCGAGCATTTCCTTGTCCTTGCCCGCGCCGGCCTTGCCCTTCCCCTTGGCCTTGCCGCGCATTTCCATCATCTTGGCGAACTCTTCCTTGCTGATCTTGCCGTCGCCGTTGGCGTCGAGCTTCTTGAAGACCTTCTCCGGGTCGAGCTTCTTGTCGCCGGCCTTATCGCCGTCCCCGGCATCCGTAAGGGCGGCGAAGGTAAAGAGAATGCCGAAAGCGGTGAGGAAGCGGATCATGCGCGGCGTCTCCCTGGGGCAAACGAAGCGGTTGTATAGCGTAACCAACACCGCGCTGGGGCGGAAGTTTCGCTTCGCGGACGCAATCGCGGGTTGACGGTAGCTGAACGGCGTGCCACATGCGATAATGCAATCGACGCGAAAGACTCGATTCCCCTTCCCCGAGTCCAGGCTTGCGAAATCGGATTGAGATGGCGGCGCGGCACGGGCCGGCCGCCGGCGCTATTTCTTGTGGGAGCGAGGTTCCATCATGCCGCTGACGATCTCCTGCCCGGTCTGCGGCCTGTCGGGGCAGGTGCCGGACGGCTCTCCCTCTGGGGAAGCGCAATGCCCGCGCTGCGGCGCCTCCTTCATGGTCCCAGGGGCCGAGGGCAGCCCAGCGCCCGGCGGCGGTCCTCATCGTCTGGACGACTACTTCGCCAACGTCAATCCCGGCGGTGCCGTGGCCACTCCTTCCAGTCTGCCGCCCCCGCCCGAGGGGGAACGAGGCCTGAAACCGGCCCCCGGCGACGGCGGCGCCGAGGCCGTTTGGCTCAAGGAAGAACGGCAGCGCTTCGATGACTACACCGCCAAGCAATTCGGGCAGCTGCAGCGCCAGCGCGAGGAAATGGCCCGCTGGCAAACGCAGGTCGAGGAAGCGCTGGTCGCGCGCGAGCAGGAAAGCAACCGCCAGGCCAAGGTACTCGCGGGACGGGCCGACGCCGTCCAGCAAGGCGAGGCGGGATTGGCCAAGCGCACCGCCGAACTGGAAGTGCAAGGCCGCGAGTTGAAGGCTTTGGAAGCGTCGCGCGAGGAGATTCGCCAGGAAATCGCGTCCCTGCGCGAGCTATTGCAGCAATTGAAGGAAGAGGCCGTCGCCGACGACAAGGCGGCCCGCGAGATGCGCACCGAGTGCCTGCGTCTCGATACCGCGCGACGCAAACGCCAGCGCAGCTGGGAGGCGGAATTGGCCGAGTGGAACGAGAAACGCAAGCGCATGGAAGAACGCGAGGCCGAGGTTGATCGCGCCAACGCGGCCCTGCAGCGGCGTGCCCGCGAGATCGAGGAACTCGAATTGAAGATCCGCGCCGAACTGGAGACGCGGGAGGAGGAGTTGTCACGCGGCTGGCGCGAACTGGAGGAAAGGGCCGGCAGCCTGGGTTGAACTAGTGCAGTGTCAAGGCTTGACTTTAGGGTCGCGGGTCTGAATTCTGGCGAATTCAGCTACGGGGGTCGTTGTCTGAGTAGCTGAATTCGCCAGAATTCAGACGAAGTGCGGGACGCCTCTACCCTAAATCGAGGCTTTGACGCAGCACTAGTTGCCTTATGCGTAAGTCGGAGGAATCAAATGTTTTCGGAGCGCGTGAATTCCACGGCTCGTCTCGCGTAAGGAGAATAGGTAATGGACATTGCCGGCACGAGCATTCTGGGTTGGGTTATCTCGGGTCTGATCATTGGCCTCCTGGCCCGGTTGCTGGTCCCCGGTCCCGACCCGATGGGCTGGCTCGCCACGATCGCCCTGGGCATCGTCGGCTCGGTGGTCGGCGGGTTGCTTACCTATGTCCTACGTTTGGGATATACGCCCTACGAGCCGGCGGGTTGGATCTTTTCCATCGTCGGGGCCATCGTCGCGCTACTGGCTTATTATCGTCTGAGTCGAACGGCGTAAATGCCGGGGGATCGCATGGAGCAGGACAAGAGCCGCCATCGCCGCATGAAGCGAGTCGTCAAGCGGGCCGGTAGCAAACACCGGCGCCGCGACCTCAAGCGACAGTTGGGCGACGATCCAGAAGTGATCCCCGAAGCCAATTTTGGCCGGCATTCCTCGGCGAATTTGAACGGCGTCGATCGGGATCGCACGCGGCGCGGAACGCACGAAACGTAAACGAGGTCAGCCCCGCAAGGGCTGACCTCGTTTACGTTTCGCGTCCCATCGTTTACTTCGTCTGCAAGCCGCCGAACGTCATGTTCTTATCGAGCGCCATCTGGAACTCGTAGTTGATCGGCAACGCCTTCTCGCCGTTCATGGTCGGCTCGACCTTCAGGTCCCAACGGAGCAGGTTTTGCGGCTTGTTCTCGCGGACGTAGAGGCCGTCCTTGCTCAGTTCGGGCGCGGTCTTGAGAAGGGTGATGCCAACCGTGTCGCTGTCGGCGGTGGGCATGCGATCCCAGATTTGCACGTTGACCGCCTCGGCCTTATAGCTGCTGACCAGGATGCGGAAGTCGAACTTGTGGATCTGGTTGCCGCCCTGCGTCGTCTTCTGCTTGTCCATCAGGACGCGCGTGACTTGCAGCTGCGGATCGACGCCGAAGCCGGCCGTGAACTGCTCGCCGGCCGCCACCAAGGGCAAGTTCATGCGGCCCACGAAATCGCTGCCCATGTACATCGTCGCCTCGCCCGGCAGCAGCACGTACTTGCTGTCGTTGGTCAGGTTGGCCTGGCGATAGACGTGCGGCGCCAGCACCGGCACCGACTTGTAGAAGTAATCGGGCTTCATCTCGATCTTGGCCACTTCGAGGACTTGTTCATCGGGGCGCGACGGCACGCTGATCCGCGTCGGGATGTGATAGCTCACGCTCGGACCTTCGTCGTTGGGGTCGCGGCGGACGCGGCCACGCAGCACGGCGTTCAGATCCTCGCGCGAGCTATACAGGAGGCGCCAGGTTTCCTCGACGGCGGCCGCCTCGTTCGCAAACTTCACCGCGTTGCCCACGTCCTTTTTCAGATATTCCTGCGTCACCTGTTCGCGGAGGGCTTTCCCCTGGCGAGCGAACTCGCCGCGCGTCGGCATGGCGATGCCGTGCGGCATCGGAGGTTGAGCGCCGGTCGGGATGACGGCGACGGCCAGGGCGTTCAGGTCCGGCGGGGCGGCGTTCAGACACGGCGCCGCGGTGGACAGCGTCACGTCCACGCCGTTCCAGTCCTCGCCCGACTGCTGCAGGATCGCGGCCAGATACTCGACCAGGACGTTGCCCTTGTCTTCTTTGTTGGCGCGCATCTTGTACTGCGGACGCCACGATGCTTTGTTGACGAGATAGTTCAGGCGGACCTTGCCCGCGGCCGCGTCGCTCTTTTCGACGACGATGACGGCGTCGCGCTCGACGCGCGTGGTGCCGGCCGTCAACTCCTGCAATTGCCTCTTGACGAACTCCAGCTGCTCGTTGCTGACGGTCCATTGCTGTTGCAGGCCGATCAATTCCTTGCCCTTCTCGGCCCGGCATTCCATGACGTGCTTCGACAGGGCAATGATCGAATCGCTATTGTCCCGGCTTTTGAACTCTTCGAGCTTCGTTAGCATCTTGATGTTTTGCTCGATGGCCTGCATGTCCGCTTGGATGCGTTGGCAGGAAAAGCTGACCTTGCGATGTTCGTCCTCCAATTTGCGCACGTCCTCGCGCGTGTCTTCCTTGATCGGCCGCGTGCGGAAGCGCGTCGTCAAGATGCGCATCTTGTCGTTGCCTTCGGAGTAGAGCGAACTGTTGATGATGTGCGTCGGAATCGGCGACACGACCAGTTCGACGGTGCCGGTGCCGGGGGGCACCTCCACCTCGCGGGTGACGAGCGCGCTATCGGGATAGACGGTGACGTGCGTGACCTTGCTGACGGCCAGCTTCGGCGCCGGGTCGGCGTTGGGACCGTCGCCGTTGCCGCGCGCGAGCAGGAACGTGATGGCGCATAGAGGCAGCAGCGCCGCGGTCGGCAGCAGCCAGCGCAACGAACGCTTCGACATGAGGAACTCCTTGATCGAAGGATAAGAGAACCGATAGGTGAACGTTATCGAGACGGCGGCGAACGGGCGGCGGATTGTAACCGGGCGGTAACGCGCGGTTAGCGACGCTTCGAAGAAGCGTTTTTCCCCACCTACTATTCCAGCTTCCACAAACGCAAGGTATGGCCCTCGCCACCGGTCAGCGCCCAACGGCCATCGGGAGCGAACGCGGCGCAGTTGACGCGATCCTTGTCGGTGCCGCCGAGCGCGGCCACTTCCTTGCCGGTGGTCAAGTCCCACTTGCGGAAGAATTTATCCTGGCTTTGACGCTGGCTGGCACACGTCCAGGCATGAGTGGCGTTGGCCGGTATTGGCCCCACGGCGACGATGCGAGTGCGGTGTCCTTCGAGACGCATCGGCTCCTGGCGCTCGCCGTCGTTTCCGTACGGCGACAACGTCCAGACACGCACTGCTGTGTCCACGCCGCCGGACAGGACGCGCGTGCCGTCGCCGCTGAAGCGCGCGGCCAGGACCGCGTAGCCGTGGTCGTCGAGGACGCGCAGCGCCTTCGCCGCCTTCACATCCCAGAGGCGCACCGTTTCGTCCGCGCTCGCCGAGACGAGGCGCTCGCCCGACGCATCGAAGGCAAGCGACCTCACGACGCCCTTGTGGCCCGTCAGACATGCGACTTCCTGGCGTTCCGTCGCTTTCCACAGGCGGATGGTCTTGTCGAAGGAGCCCGAGGCGAACGAGACGCCGTGGGCCGCCACGCTGGTGACGAGGTCGGTGTGGCCTTCGAAGCGCTGTTTTTCCTTGCCGGTCTTCGCGTCCCACAGGCGCGCGCTGCGGTCGTGGCTGCCGGTAAGAATGGTGTCCGAACCGGCGAAGGCGACGGCGCTCACGGGGCCGGTATGTCCCTCGAAGCGGCGCAATTCGCGGCCCGTTTCCACGTCCCACAAGCGGGCGGTGCGGTCCTCGCTGCCCGACACGGCGCGCTTGCCGTCCGAGGAGACGGCGATGCACAG
This sequence comes from Gemmatales bacterium, assembly GCA_038239465.1. Taxonomy (GTDB): domain Bacteria; phylum Planctomycetota; class Planctomycetia; order Gemmatales; family Gemmataceae; genus JBBSES01. Next base: position 2,762 of record JBBSES010000182.1, on the reverse strand, counting down.
TATCGAAGCGCCATGTCCCGCGAATGGATGTTCGACGACGGTGGTCGGCGCCGACCGGCCGGGCACATCCTCGCCGATGCGCAGTTCGCGCGCCAGGTCGGCGAACGCGGCCTGGAAGGCTTGCCGTTGCACCGTGCCGCCCTTGGTAAGCAGCGCGCCCAGCGGACGGCTCAGCGCGGTCAATTTCGCCAGGCCGGCCTTGAAGTCGTCGGGACTAAGCCCGGCCTCGGCGGCGGCGGCCGGGAGATCGACCTCGCCCTCGTAGGCCAGCGTTAGCCGCGTGATCGGCTCGGGGTCGTTATCGCGCACGCCGGTCTGGGACAGCGCTTTCAGATAGCGCTCGTTGTCGCGCTCGACGTGCGCCTTGAAGCGCGCCTCGGGGACATAAATCGCCATGACGGTGGCGCGCTGTTCTTTCGTGAACGCCTGCTCGTTTTTCAGGACATGGGCGCGGACCTGATCCGCCTTGGGCAGATAGCCGCGCGCGTGGCACGACATGCACGACAGACCCGCTTCGACGGCGCGGTCGGGCCGTTGCGGATCGCTGACGATGTCGGTCGGCCCCTTCTCGACGCGGCGGCCGTTGCGGTCCATGAGGAAATAGCCGTGCAAGCCGTTGGGCAAATGGAAGATTGCCTCGCCGCCGGCCGGGGCGAAGGGGTTGTCGGCGGGCGTGGGGCCGAGCGGCCGTTCGAAGATGTTCTGCCGGTCGGTGTTGGCGCTGAAATCGTAGGTGCGCCAGTAAGCGCCGAACCCGGCGTCGTGGCGTTCGAGGACGCGGTTGTTGCGCGACACGCCGGAGCCGTTTAAGCCGGCGCGGGCGACGCTCTCTTCCTGGAGATCGTTCAACACGTCCACTTGCAGGAGGCGCTCGAGCGCGCGGTCGGTGCTGGGCAATTGCAGCAGGTCGTAGTAGAGCGGCGCCCGCGAGGCGGTGGCCACGAACCAATCGGCGCGCAGCACCGGCAACTCGCTGGCCGTGAGGGTGGCGATCGCTTTCGCGTCCGCGCTAGCGATCGACGGGCGGTACGGATAAACGGCGATGAGACGATCCCAGAGCCGCGCGTTCCATTTGTAATCGCGGAGGTCGATGCGCAGAACGACGCGCGAGGCGTCGATGGCCACCGGGTTGGCGATGCGCGGATGCCAGGACAGGGCATTCATGAGCTTGGCCAGCGCCAGGCGGTCGCTGTCGAGGTCGTCCTCGCTGCGCGCGGCGTTGGCCAGGTTGGCGAGCGTGAAGTAACGCAGGAAGCGCCGCTGACGGGCGGGCTGCGCTTCCAGGTCGGCGCGGATGCCGCGCAGCACTTCGCTTTCGGCCAGGAAGCGCCGCGGTTCCGTGGAGGTCCGTTCGGTCGGAGCGCCGGCCTCGATCCACCGAGTCAGCGCGGCCACGTCGTCCTTGGGCATCCGCGTCCGCGTACCGTAGGGCGGCATGGCGCGATCGTGGATCAGCTGCATGATCTTCGAATCGCCCGGCTTGCCCGGTACGAGTTTGTCGCGCGCCACCAGCTTATCGCGTTGCAGGATGTAATCGACGCCGCCGTTCGCCTTGCCGTCCGGCCCGTGGCACTTCAGGCAATGCGTGGTCAACACCTGCTGGGCCTGGCGGAAGAGAGCCGCGTCGTTCTCGGCGGCGCTAACGCGCGGCGCGACGAGGCAGAGGATTCCGCACAACCAGACGAGTCGGAGTTTCATGACGGCCTCCCGATGGGTTTCGTGGCATACATTCTCAGTCGTCCCGCGGATGACGCGGCGAGGTCATCATGGCCAGTTCGCACCAAACGAAGCAAGTAACAGCCTTGTAACGGGGCGACTTCGCCTCATCGTCACATCCGGCATGGCCGCGCGCATGTGTTCCATCGCTACAGCGGGAATGCCGGCATCGCGGTTCGCCCCCGTGGCGGGCGACACTCTTCCTGTACCTGCTCTCCACGGTCGATAACTACCGATGCCGTACCTCGCGGAGAGACGTCTCCCTGCCGTTTCGGCGCGTTGCCGGCAGAACCCATTGCCCCGATAATCTCCGGCCTCGAACGTATCGTTCGCCATTCAAGGAGGAATGAATGACAGCCCGTTCGCGTATATCCGTCATCGTCGCCCGCACACTATTCGCGGGCGTGGCGATCGCCGCCCTCACGTCGCAGGTGGCCCAGGCTCAATATCCGCCGCCCTATCAGCCCGGCACCAGCGCCGTTCCGTACTACGTGCCGTCGCCTCCGACCTATGCGCCCGCGCCCGCGGCGCCGCGCCACTATATCCCGGTGAGCGAGTTCACCAGCGCGCCTGCCAACGCCTTCGCGCAAGCCCCCGCCAAGCCGCAAACGCCGCAAACGCCGCCGGCCCCCAAGACTCCCGAGCCCAAGACGCCGGACGCCCTGACGCAGCAGCCGGGGCCGACCACGAACACGCCGGACCTCGGCGGCGAGCAAGCCTCCCCCGGCGGTAGCGAATCGGTGGCCCTGGCCGCGCCGAACGTCATCGGCGACTTCATCAGCTTCCGCGTGGTGACGCTGCCCAGCGGCGCGACGGCTTTGCGCGCCTTCAACGATGCGGCCGGCGTCGTCGCGGCCGTGCGCTCCGGCGTCTTCAAGATCGCGGACAACGAAAACGTCCAGCCCCAGACCCGTATCTTTTTCAACTACAACTACTTCTACAACGTAAACGCCGGCATCAAGGCCGACGGCGTGCCGCGCGCCGACGTTCACCGCGAGGTCATCGGCTTCGAGTACGCCAACGACGAACGGAGCGCGTCGTTCGGC
>JBBSES010000181.1:0-8348 GCA_038239465.1 Gemmatales bacterium | reverse complement strand
GGGGGTAAAGGCAGTTGTCGCCGGTCAAGATCGAAATTCGCGCCGGCGACCGACGGGTTGGTCGGCCCGCGCGGTCCTTGACGACTAGGGCGATCTATCCTCGATTACGGCAGGACGATTCGTATGCCGTCATGGCCGAGAACCGCCACCAAAGGCGACGGCTGAGAAAGGGCTAACTGCTCTATTTCCGCGAGACGTTCAACGAAGCGACGGGCCATGTCCTCGCCGCGCATATTTCCCGAGGAAAGCGTGACGATCCGCGCTTTGGATGTGACGAGGGCAGTTCTCTCCACCGCTGTGCGGCGGATGTTTTTGTCTTTTGTCAGTATTACCTAGCCGCGCGCGGAAACCTCGGGAATCCAGTCCACGTCGAGGGCGGCTTGGGCGAAATGATCACCGTGGATTTGAACCTCGGCCCCAGCGCTTCGCAAGGCGACCGCGACGGCTTTGCCCAGGCATCGGTCGATAAGGAAAACGGGGCGGTCGGACACGGCGGCTCTCCGTTACCAGCCGTAAAGCGGGAACAGCAGGCCCTCATACCGAATCGCTTCCTCGAGTTCGGCAATCGGGAGACCGCAATCCTCGGCCAGTTCGGCAACGGCGTCCCCCGCCTGGTAACACGATCTCACGTACTCGCCAATATGTGCATGATATCGCCATCCTTGACGATATACGTCTTCCCCTCCAGGCGGTAGACGCCCTGGCTCTTGGCCTCCTTCATGGAGCCGACGCGCTTGAAGTCGTCGTAGCCGACCACTTCGGCGCGGACGAAGCCGCGCGACAAATCGGTGTGGATTTCGCCGGCCCCTTCGACGGCGTCGGCCCCCGAGCGGATGCCCCACGAGCGGCATTCGTCCTCGCCCACGGTGAAGAAGACGCTGCGGCCCATGCCGGCGTAGATGCCGCTGATCGTCGGCCCGCGCGTGTAGCCGGTCATGCCCAGGTCTTGCATGAACGCTTGCCGGTCGGCTTCGCTCAGTTCTTGCAACTCCATTTCTAGTCGGGCGGGGGCGGCCAGCGCGTGCGGCGCCAGCGCCAGCAGGTCGGCCGGCAGCGGTTTGCCGATGCCATCGTCGCCCAAGTTGACGAAGACCAGTTCCGGCTTGAGCGTCAGCAGCTGGAAACTGCGGATGGCCTTTTCCTCGTCCTCCTTGAGTCCCAGGGCCGACGCCGGTTGGCCGCCTTCGAGGGCGCCGGTGACGCGCTTCAATAGCGCCAGTTCCGCTTGATCGGCCTCGCGCTGCTTGGCGGGGCGCGGCTTCTTGAGTTGGTCTTCCACCTTGCCCAACCGGTTGCTCACGACCTCCAAGTCGGCGAACAACAACTCTTCGCGGAAGCGGCGCAACTCGCCGGCCAGGTCGGGCGTGCTGAAGCCATTGAGGACGACGACCAGGCCATTGGCGTCGCGCATGATGCCCAGCCGCCGCGGGTTGTCGCGCCGCTCGGTCGGCAGCAGTCCCGGCGTGTCGAGGAATTCGATGCTGGCGGCGGTAGTCTTCTTCGGCTTGAACTGCGCGGAGAGCCAGTCGAGGCGCGCGTCGGGGACGTTGGCCTTGCCCGGCTGGCCGAACTGGCTCTTCGCCGGGTCCGGCTTGACGTTCGTCAGCCACTGGAAGACGGTGCTCTTGCCCGACCCGGAGAAACCCGCGATGCCAATTTTCATCTTTGTCAGTGGTCGGTTGTCAGTGGTCAGTCGTGAAGAGACGCACTCCTCACCTTGCCACAGTATACTAGAAATCGGCGACTGGCCACGGACAACGGACAACGGACGACGGACCACTGACTACTCCAAATGTGCGACCATTGGATGCCATCGCTGACCCTGCCGCTGACCGGGGAGCAGTTTCAAAAACTGCCGCGACACCCGGCCTACCATTACGAATATCTGGAGGGCAAAGCGTTTCTGACGCCGCGTTCGCGGCACTTCCACGGGTTGCTGACGTTGCGGCCGGTGAACGCGAACGCGGCCATCGGCGTGCGTCCGGTCGTCGTGGAGGATTTCGAGGAACTGCTGCCGATCTTCGCGGCGGCGTTTCAACGCATTCAACCGTATGGCGGCTTGGACCACGAGACGCGCCTGTTAGCGGTGCGCGAAGCGCTGGAACGTACCCGGAGCGGCGGCGATGGGCCGTGGATTCCGCAAGCCAGTTTCGTCGCGCTGCATGGCGGGAAACCGAGCGGCGCCATTTTCATCACGCTGCTGCCGGCCAGCGATCCGCGCGAGTGGGATAGTTTTCACTGGACCGAAAAGCCGCCGGCCGACGCCGTGCAGCGCCGCCTCGGTCGGCCGCATTTAACGTGGATATTCGTCTCTCCATTGCTCGCCGGCCAGGGCGTCGGCACCGCGCTGCTGGCAGCGGCTTCTCGGGAGCTTCTGGCCTTGGGCTTCGCGGAAATGGCCAGCACCTTCATGATCGGCAACGATTCCAGTATGCTCTGGCACTGGCGCAACGGCTTCGAACTGGTCAGTTATCCCACCTCGCGGCGGCGCCGCTGGGACGGGTGAGCGCGGAATTGATATCATGCTTTCATCCCCGTTCCGCGTTCAGTCGCTATTGCGAAAGGCCGCTCGCCATGCGCGGTGTCCTCCAAGGCTTCCTCGTGGCCATCGCTTTTCTAACGGTCATTCCCGTCCCCTTCGGTCAAACACCGTCGGCGGCGGCCGTGGCGCGGTCGCGCTTCTGGTATCCCGTCGTCGGCCTGTTCCTCGGCGCTCTGCTGGCCGGCATGGCGGCTTTGCTGGCGCGACTGAACGCCGCCCCGGTCGCCGCGTTCCTCGTCGTCGTCTTCTGGGTGGCTTTGACGGGAGCGCTGCATCTCGACGGCTTCTGCGATTTGTGCGACGGGCTGTTTGGCGGCGACTCGCCGGAAGAACGTTTGGGCATCATGAAGGATCCGCACCTGGGCACGTTCGCCCTGGCCGGCGGAGCGCTGCTTATGCTCGGCAAGTTCGCGGCGCTTGAACTGGCGATGGCCTCGCCCGCGCGGGCCGCCTGGCTGACCATGGCGGCGGTCACATGGGCGCGCTGTCTGGCATTGTGCATGGCCGCCGACGTGCCCTATCCCCGTTTGGAAGGCACGGGCAAATCCGTGGTCGAGGCGACCCACTGGGGCGAAGCCGCGTTGATTACCGCCGTTCTCGCCCTGTTGCTCTGCCTGACGGCGCCCTCGCCCTGGATCACCCTGGCTCTGTTGTTCTTTACCTTGGTGGTGGCGATGGGACTGCGCGCGGTGTGCGTGCTGCGGCTCGGCGGCATCACTGGCGATTGCCTCGGCGCCGGCATCGAGATGACGGAATTGCTCTTCCTGACAACGGCCGTGCTGTTCGTTTAGCGTTCCGCGTTCCGCGTTCCGCGTTCCGCGCTGCCAAAGGTGGGCATGCGCCCCGAGCAGACCTCAGCCTCCCACTCGTCGAGGAGGGGCCAGCTGGTAGCACAGGTGCCGAAGTCGGCCATGAATTGATACTGCGTCAGCCGGTCGATCGCCTTCTGCAAAATCTTCTTGTCGCGGCGAAAGACCGGGCCGTGGCTCGGCAGCAAGAAGTCAGTGTCATCGTTCAAAATGCGCTTAAGCGACGTAATGAAATCCGGGATGTTGGAGCCGTGATGCGCGTCGATGACGCCAACGCAGCTGTCCTTGTAGATGTTGTCGCCGCTGAAGAGCAGGTTGCCCAGTTTGAAGCTCAGGTGTCCCGGCGTATGACCCGGCGTGTGCCAGACGTGCAGCTTGAGCTTGCCGACCGTGATGATGTCGCCTTCGTTGAGGAGCAGGTCGATCTTGCAGGGCGGCATGGGGATGTCGATGCCCTGGGCCGCGATGCTGGCGTAGGTCTGCACTTGGTCGCCGCTCTCCACGGGGCCGACGGTCAGCGGATGGGCGGCGACCTTCGTCTTGAACAGTTCCTTCGCGCGGGCGGCGCCTTGAATGTGGTCGGCGTCGGCATGGGTGGCGATGATCATCTTGCAGGTGGACAGGTTGAAATCCATTTGCCGGACGAGTTCGACCACGTCATCGACGGCGTCGAGGTAGCCGATGTCGATGAGCAGGAATTCGTTGCCGCCGTCGATGAGGTACAAATTGACGCCGAGGCGCCGCCCCGCCTGGTAGTTCATTTCGATGACGTGCGGGAACAGGTACTTGCGCGTCAGCATGGCAATGGCGCCTCGGAGATGGTTCGGGCCTTTCGTATCATCATAGATTCGTGGGGTGGGGTTTCAAGTTGGGCGGCGGTAGCAAAAGCATGTGGCGATCAAATGGTCGCTGGTTCGACAACCACGATGCCGGGCGCGATCCCCGCCAGTCTGGCGAAGTGCGCCGTATTGAACGTCAGCAAGTGCGATACCCCATGAACGTGGCAAACGGCAACGAGCCGAGCGTCGTGGACTTGTTTGCCGATAACGCCCGTGACAGCCACCAACCGCTTCCAGGCGGGAAAAATGTGGGAGGACTCCGCCAGCAATGGAAACGTTGTTTCAAACGTCAGCGCCTTTGCTTCCGCATCCGGCACGGCCAAACCAAGGCCGTTGACCGCCTTGGGCCGAGTAGCCGCGTTGCGGAATTCGATCAGGTTTTGCGCCGTCACATGGAGCAACTCGCCGCGCTGATGCAATTCCATCACGGCCCGGTCGGCTACGGCGTAGAACGCATCCGCGCGGTTCGCCAGCCGTGCCAGAACGCTTGTGTCGAGGAGAAAAGACACTACTCGTACAGCCCTTCGCTAGAGAGAGCTTCGTGAGGCAGGGATACGCCACAGTCGGTCGCCGCTTGGCGCAATAGTCTTTCCCATTCATCCCGAGGCTCGGCCGGAACCAAGAATAGGGCCCGGAGCGCTTTCAGAACTAGTACGTCGGCAGGGATGCCTTGCCGTTGGGCAGAGGCCATCAGCGCGGCTTCCAGTTCAGCGTCAATGGTGATTGTCATATGTTTTCCTCCGCTTGGATGAGAAAGGCCACTCTGGCACACTCAGCCGCCCGGTCGGCGTGTAATGCCAAACTCCTCGGATGGTGAAGCGATCGATTCGCCCCACGGCGACACGGCAGGCGGCTCGACGCGCGGCGGCCCCTTGGGGCCGACGAATACTGCGGCCAGTAATAAGCCATATCCGATCGCGTGTCCCGCGACGAAAAACAATCCGGTAACGAAGGAAATCCGAGTGAGGGATTGGAAGTCCCCAGTTTCCTCGGCCCTGCGAAACAAGTATGCGCTAAACAAATTTTGTGAAATGGCTGCTGACAGCAACAAGCCGGTCGCCATAATCGCGAGCAAAGTCGGAAGCGGACATCGCTTCCAAAACACCACTGCGACAATCATGCCGAGCATGTACGCGAGTAGCGCCGGCGATTGCACCGCCAATCAGTTCACGATCATACTGATGAAGCTCTCCATAAACTTCCTTTCGATTCGTGTTCTTCGTGGTCTGGAGCCATTCGCAAGACGTAGCTTCTCACATAATCGACGCCGACTCAATCACTGCCCGCAATCCTTCCTCATACGTCGGAAACGTCAAGCGCACCCCTAACTCCTCGCATAATCGCCGATTGACAATACGCCGGTTCGCCCGCTCGTGGCTCGGCAAGGGCGTCCCCGGTTCCGGCGCCACGAAGCGCGGCTCCGGTGCTTTCAGCAACTTCGCCATCGTCGTGTAGAAGTCGCGGCGACGCACCGGCTGGTCGTCGCTGACGTTGTACATCCGACCCACTTTTCCTCGTTCCTCGGCGGCGAGTACGGCGCTGGCCCCGTCCTCGACGTGAATCAAATTCAGCCATTTGTTAGCGTCGCCGACGAGCGGTTCGCCTTTCTCGATGGACTGGCGGCGAATTAATCGCTCTGGCCCGTAGATGCCCGCGAAACGGAGAACGATGGCGTCGGATAGTAACTTCTCGGCGTCGAGGACGACGCGGCCCGAGTCGTCGATCGGTTCCGTGGCCGCCGTCTCGTCCACCTCTTCGCCACCGGTCTGACCATAAACGCCGGTACTGCTGACGTAGATGAATTTCGACGTACGCAAGCCGCTGGCCAATACGTTCGCCAGGCCGCCGACGTACACGTCGCGCATGCTCTTGCCGGCCGAGCGGTCCAAGCCGACGCAGTAGACGACCGTATCCACCGACGGCAAGGCGCCCAGACTGGGCGCGTCGAGTACGTCGCACATCACCGGCTCCATGCCCAACGCGCGCAATTCTTCCGCGCCGGCCAGACGCCGCGTGGTGCCGAAAACGCGGTGGCCCTGTTCGAGCCAGGGCCGCGCCACGCGCCGGCCCAGGTAGCCGCAACCGACGATCAACTTGTCCACAATAGTGCCCCGCCGTTGTCCTCTAGGGCTGTCCGACGAACAATAGTATTGTAGAGTCCCTTGAATGGACTTTCCTCTCCCCGGTCGCCCATGGAAGACCTCTCATGACACCCCATGCCTCCCGGGCCACGGAGAACGGCCTGCGATCGCCGGAAACCGAACGTCCCTTCGCCCCCATACCCGTTTTCGAGAACTCGCCCACGTTCCAGATGGCCCTGCGCCAGCTGCATCAGGTCGCCGGCGCCATTGACCTCGATCCCGACATCCTCGAACGCCTGAGCAAGCCGAAGCGGGCGCTCGTCGTCAGCATTCCGATTCGCATGGACAATGGCCGTACCGAAAGCTTCATCGGCTATCGCGTGCAGCACAGCCTCACCAGTGGCCCGTCGAAAGGCGGACTGCGGTATCACCCCAGCGTCGATCTCGGCGAAGTCGCGGCCCTGGCCATGTGGATGTCGTGGAAGTGCGGCATCATGAACCTGCCCTTCGGCGGCGCCAAGGGCGGAATCGCCCTCGACCCGTCGAAACTAACTCGCGGCGAACTCGAGCGCGTCACGCGACGCTTCACCGAGGAAGTGCTATCGATCATCGGCCCGCGCCAGGACGTGATGGCCCCCGACCTGGGCACCGACGAACAGACGATGGCCTGGATCATGGACACGTACAGCATGAAGGTCGGCTACGCTTGCCCCGAGATCGTCACGGGCAAGCCGGTCGAGTTGGGCGGCTGCGTCGGCCGCCGCGAGGCCACCGGGCGCGGCGTCACCTACTGCATCATGGAAGCGATGGAGGAACTGGAGCTAAAGCCCAACGAATCGACCGCCGTGGTCCAGGGATACGGCAACGTCGGCGCCGTCGTCTGCCAGGAACTGGTCGGCCGGGGCGTCAAAGTGATCGCGGTCGGCGACCGCTTCGGCGCCATCCGTAAGCCGGACGGCATCGACGTGGCCGCGCTGTCGCGGCACACGACCGGCGGCGGTCTGCTCCGCGATTTCCGCGGCGCCGAGGCCATGTCTCCCCAAGACTTACTCACGACGCCCTGCACGATCCTGGTCCCCGCGGCGCTGGAGCGCGTCATCACCGGGGCGAACGCCCAGCAGCTGAAATGCCGCATCTTGGCCGAGGCCGCCAACGGGCCGACGACGCCCGAGGCCGATGAAATCCTCGCCGATAGCGACGTCTACGTTATCCCCGATGTCCTGTGCAACGCGGGCGGCGTCACGGTGTCCTACTTCGAGTGGGTGCAGGATATCCAGCAATTCCTGTGGAGCGAGGAGCAGGTCAACGAGAAGCTGCAAGAGGTGATGCTGCGGGCGTTCCATCAGGTGCGCCGATTGGCCAAGGACCGCGGCCTGTCGATGCGCATGGCCGGCCTGAGCCTGGGCGTGCAAAAGGTCGCCAAGGAGAAGCTGCGCCGCGGGTTGTTTCCGTGAGAGAGGCGTCGCGGGAGCGCGGCCGCTCGGTCCCGCGCTCCCCTGCCGGATCGCGGTTAAACGATCGCGTCAAAAGGCCAACATATGTCGATATGTTTCGAGTCGCCTTTCGATGTCCGCGCGCGTCACCTTCGTCAATCGGTCCAGGCCGAAGCCTTCCACGGTGAAGCTGGCCACCACCGTGCCGTAAGCCATCGCCCGGCGCAAATGGCCCGGCCCCTCGTCGTGGCCGCTCGCCAAATAGCCGGCCATCGCTCCGGCGAAACTGTCGCCGGCGCCGGTCGGGTCGAGGACGTTGTCCGTCGGATAAGCCGGAACGACGAAGACGCCGTCGGCGCTGAAGATCATCGCGCCGTGTTCGCCCTTCTTGACGATGACGAACTTCGGCCCCAGCGCGCGGATGGCGTGGCCGGCCTTGATCAGATTATCGACGCCGGTCAGCAGTCGGGCCTCGCTATCGTTGAGAAACAGGCCGTCTAGCTTGGGCAACAACCGGCTCAAGTCGTCGTGGAACTGCGTGATCCACAGGTCCATCGTGTCGGCCATGACGAGCTTCGGCTCGCGCACCTGCTCCAACACTTTTAGCTGCACGGCCGGGCTGCTGTTCGCCAGGAAAACGTGGG
>JBBSES010000180.1:0-8365 GCA_038239465.1 Gemmatales bacterium | reverse complement strand
GGCTCGTCGTGGACAGACTGCCGTCGGAAATGGTGACGAGGAAGGTGTAGTTACCCGCCTTGGCGAAGGTGGCCGTCGTGTTCTTGGCGGCGTTGCTGCCGTTGACGCCGAACGTCGGCGCCGAGGCACCAATTGGCAGGGCGCTGACGGTCCAGGTATAGGTCAGCTTGGCCTCGCCGCCGTCGTCGGCGCCGAGGACGGATAGCGTCGTCGTCTTATTGGCGACGGGCGTGGCGGCGGCGGGTGTCGCCACGGTCGGCGGCTGGTTGACGGGCGGCGTCCCGGTTTGCGTCTCGTAGGCGCCGATATCGTAGGCGGAACCGCTGGGACGCGGCTTGCCGTCGAGGTCGGAGATCGGAGCGGACTTGCCGGCGAGGCTGGCGACGCCGCGGTCGAACGCGGGGCTAGTGGTAGCCAGGTGATAATCGTTGGCGCCCGGATTGGCGAAAAGTTGGGCCGGCGTGGCGATCAGCGAGTGGCGGTCCTGATTCGTAGCCGACTGCCATTGCGCCAGCGACAGGCGCGAGTTGCCATCGTCCGTCGTGAAGCGGTCCATGACGACGTTGTAGTCCGACACGAATCCCGCCAGGCAGTCGGCATCGACACTCATGCTGCCGCGATACGACTGATTGTTCCACAGGATGTTGTTGAAGACGACGTTGCCGGTGCTGCCGTCGCGGATGTTAATCGCCCAGCGCGCGTCGGAGGCCATCACGATAGTGTTGTTGGCGACGACGTTATTCTTGGCGGCGTCCGAGGCGTCGATGCGGTAGAGCGATATGCCGCTGGCGTGATTGTTGTAGAGGAGGTTGTCGCGGATGACGGAGTTCTGCACGCCGTCGCAATTGATGCCCGAGCCGCCGAGCCGGCCATTGTCGTGGATGACGTTGTTTTCCACGAGCGCCCCAGTGATGATGCCCACTCCGCCCTGGCTCACGTCGCCGTTCATGTGAATGCCGTTGGCGGCGTTGCCCCAGATGACGTTGCCGCGCACGATCGGATTGACGCACGAGTTGCTGACGTAGATGCCGTGCTGCTGCTGCGAGCGCGTCGTGACGTTGTTCTCGATCAGGATGTTATCGCTAAAGCCGGTGAGGATGCCCCACACCTTGTTATTGTCGCAGGTGTTATTGCGGATGACGACGCCGGTATTGGTGACGGAGCGGATGCCCGCCTCCGCCGTGTTGCTGGCGTTGAAGCCCTCGATGTTGATGTAGCTGGCGCCTTCGAGGTTGATGCCGTCCTTGCCGCGCATGGGATCGGGCGAGGTGATGTTGACGCCGGGATCGGCGAGGAACTGAATGCGCTGCGTGGCGGTGCCGCTGGTGAACATGTCGAAGCCGGCGTAGTCGCCGGCGCGGACGACGACGGTATCGCCGGCCCGCACGGTCTGAGCGGCGTGGCGCAGGCTGGCCCAATCGTGGCCGGCCAAGCCGTTGTCGGTGTCGTGACCGGCCGAGGAGACGAAGAAAGTGCTCAAGACCTCGCGCTTCTCCAGTTCTTCGACCTGGAGAGGAATGCGTGACGTGCGTTTCATGCGGATACTCCTTCGATGCGTGCGGAGAGATGAGACGGCCGCGAGGCCGCCGGCTTCGCTTCGGGGGATAACCAACGGGATCGGGATTCTATTCCGTCTCGATCTTGCCCATGCGGACGACCTCGAAATCGGAGCCTTTGACGCGCTGCAGGCTCCGCAAGACGGAGAGGTTCCAGCGGTCGTCGGGAGTGCCGCCGAGATACCAATCGCTACCGTGGCCGCTCAGGAACATGCCGTAGGTTTTCAGCGCTTGAAGGACGACGCGGGCCTCGGGCGGGAAGCCGGCGATGTCGAAGTCGGCCTTCAGGCGCACGCGCATGCCCATTGGCGGCAGCTTCGGATCGGTCAACTTGCTGGCGAAGTGCCGCGCGGGAGCGACATAGGCGCGGCGCGTTTTGGCGCATGTGAAACTCAGGGCGTGGCGGATCGCCTTTTGCTCGCCTACCTCGTCGTAGCGCACCAGGCCGGGGAAGACGGGCAAACCGGCGCCGTTGGCCGCGGTCCAACCTTTGGGGCGCAGGGCGTTGGAGCGCAGGTCGAAGATCGCTCCGCCCTCGGCGCGCCAGCCGGCGCCGTCGCGGTGCAGGTCGATCAACTCGTACAGTTTCCAGTCATCGCGGTCGATGAGCAGGCAGCGGCGCATCTCGATGTCATCCTCGGCGCCACCCTCGATGGGCGCGTCGGCCGGCAGCGGATACGGGCCGCGGTCGCTCTCGGCTTTGAGTGTGCCAAAGCGGATTGGCACGCGCGGCTGCCGGCCAGCGACCACCATATAGGGAATGCCGACCGGCTTGCCTTCCAGGGGCGGCCCGAAGTTGGCCCGCAGCGGTTTGTCGCGGCCGATGCTGGCGATGAGGACGTTCGATTGCGGATCGACCGGCTCGCGTGAAATATCCGTATTCCAGGGGCTGTCGTCGGGGAAAGGCCGCCGACCCCCGAGGCTGACGTTGACGCCCAGCGGCGCGGGGGTCGCCACGCTGACCGTCGCCGGCACGGGAGTGCGGGGCAAGTGGGCGACGATGGGGGCCGCCACGCCGATAGCCGCGCCGCCAATGGTAACGGCCACGGCCGCGGTCTTGACCTTGGCCCAGAACATCGCCTTGACCGCGCCGTGGGCAAGCGTGGCGACGCGGCTTCCTTCGGCCACGGCCCCGCTGGCCAGCGCCAACTTTCCCAGTGTTGCCGCGGCCGGCACGGCGGCGGCCGCTTCCTTGATGAGAAAGGCCGTCAACGCCACGCTGGAAATGACCACCTCGCGCCGCGTCAGGATGGCGCGCAGCCGGTGGATCCCCTTCATGGCCCGCCAGCGCAACGTGGCCGGCGTACACCCGGCCACTCGGGCCGCTTCCTCCGACTGGCGATCCTCCAGGTAATGCAGGACGACCGCCTCGCGCAACGTGCCCGGCAAGTTTACGAGAGCGGCGTCCAGTTCCTCGCGCAACTCGCTATCGTCAGGGCTATGAGACGATGGCGCCATGCGGGCCTTGACCTCTTCGCGGCGCTGACGGCGGACGCGCTCGCGGACGATGCGGCACGAGGCGTCGTGGGCGACCTTGTGCAGCCAGCCAGCGAGGTTGTCGCGCACGGCTTGCGGCCGTTGCGCCAGCACCAGAAAGACCGATTGCGCCGCGTCGTCGGCGTCGGCCCGGTGGTTCAGGATTCTCATGCAGGTGCGCAGGACCATCGGACCGTGGCGCTCCACGATGCGGTTGAAGTCGTCCGGGGCGCGCGACGCCGTGTAGCGCGCCATCAGTTCGGTATCGGTCAGAGAGCACCCGAGCCGCGAGGCGTTTGGTTTGGGAAGGGACGCGAGTCCTCCCAACTATAAGACATGCGCCCGCCGCGATCGGCCGCGTTGGCGGAAAAGTGGAAAATTCTTGGCGGGGCGGAGGTGTCCTTGGTGGACTGTTCGGACGGACGTTGAAATACTGCTTAGGCCGTGGGTTCGCCGGGCGACCTGAACTCGGCGACGGATGGGATGAGGGTTGAGTCGCCTGCGGTGATGTGCCGGATATCTCAAGTGTAAGGCAAGAAAGTCGGCCGGGTTCTTGATCACGATCGCACGGCCTTCATTGACGGCCGCCGCGAAATGCACGTCGTCATCGCGGCCGCGCGGGCCAAGGTCAACGGGGATAAACACATCGTATCCCGCTTGCCTGAGCAAGCGAACCAGCTGAGCCGAGTTCGCGCAGTCATCCAGGTACCGCTTCAGGGCCATTGCCGTGCCCTTTCCGCTGGCGTAGCTTCTTTTCGAAAATGGCTTCGGCCTCTAAAAGGTGTCGGTGTTTCTCGGCGTAACGCATCGCCTCTTCGACCGCCTCCACGGGTAGCTCGAAGTCCTCGGCCGCCTCTTGCGGCGACCGCTGGTTCGCTTGCATCGTGCCAACGAATTGGCGAACGGTCATGTTGCGGCCGCGCAGATACCGCTGTCGCCGCCAGGGATGGAGCCGAGCGACAAGGTGAGTCCACCCCGAAACCTCGATTTCGAGCGATGGCCTATCGACCAAAATCGGCGGCCCCAGGGGTCCATAAAGGAACCACGCGCGCTCGACGGCTGCCTGCAAGTGATTGACTTAATCCGTCAAGAGTTCAATCGTAGAGAGAGAGGTTTTTCGTTCGGCATTCGTCCCACCTTCCCTCTTTGTCGAGAACCGCGACCGCGACCATTTTACCTCAAAGGCAAGGCTTTTCCGACCGGAGACGCTTTTGGTGCGGTTCCGAGTCTCCCACTCCGCGGCGAGAAGCAGTGAATGAGACGCGCGCGGAGCGGCCATGCACTGAGGTTTTCTCGCCACCGGATGCGTAGCGCTGTTATGCTAGCAGGGATAGCAGCGGGCCGCCTTTGCTCCCTTCGGAGAAGCCGCTATGTCGTCAACCTCGCCACCCCATCCCCTGGCCGGCCGCTTCGCTTCGTTGCGGCGCCGCCTCCGTATGGTGGTCACGGCGCGCGGCGTCGCCTGGCTGATCGCGGCCCTGGTTTTAAGCGTTGCGGCCATCGGTGCCCTCGATTATCGCGCGCATCTGCCGGCCGCCGTCCGGGCGGCGTTCCTGGTCGTATCGCTGGGCGGCCTCGGACTCATCGCCTATCGCGGCCTCTGGCTGCCGTTGCGGCAACGGACGGACGACCTTTCGCTGGCCTTGCGCGTCGAGGCACGGCATCCCGAATTGAACGATTGCCTGGCCAGCACCGTGCAGTTTCTGCAAACGCCGCACGAGCGTGGTGGTTCCGTGGCCATGCGCGCGGCGGCGGTGCGCGACGCGGTGGCGCGCGTCGAGCGGATTCCCTTTCATCGCGTCGTCGATCATCGCGGCCTCGGCTTCGCTAGCCTGTCGGCAGCCGGCGCCGGGGCGTTGGTCGTCGGCGCCCTGATGCTCTTCCCGGCCCATGCGTGGACCGCACTCCTTCGACTCGGACATCCCTTCGGCGGCGCGGAGTGGCCAGCGCGCACGCGCCTCGTGGACCTGCAAGCGCGGCAGCGCGTCGCGCGCGGCGAGGCTTTCGAAATCCGCGGCGGCGTCGAAGGTGTCATTCCCGAACAGGCCGAGGTCGTCTTTTGGTTCGAAGGAGGCACGCCATCGCAGCAGTCGGTTTCCATCCGCAAGGGAGGCGACGGCGAAGCGGGCAAACTGCACGTTCGGCTCGACGGTTCGCGCGTGGTGAAGAGTTTTCGCTATCGAGTGACGGCTAACGACGCCGTCACGCAATGGCACGACGTGGCGGTGCTGCCGCCGCCGTCGCTGGTGTCCCTCGATGGCCGGCCCTCGCCGCGCGTCCGCCTGGTCTATCCAATCTACACCGACCTTCCCGCCTTCGACCTGCCCGACGGCGCCGGCACGATCGAAGCGGTGGCCGGCACGCGGGTAGTCATCCGCGCCGCCGCCGACCGGCCCTTGGCCCGCGCCTGGATCGAGCTTCGCCCCGAATCGTCGGTCCTGCCCATCGCCGCCGGACTCGCCCCTCTGGGCGGCGCTCACCTGTTGGACGGACTGGGCTTCCTCAACGGCAGTCGTGCCGTCTGGGGTCGCGTCCCCGCCGTCCTCCACGCCGACGAACGCGGGCAAGCGAACCGCGTGCTGTCGGTGGCGTTCGTGCCCTATATCAGCGGCACCTATGCCCTGTGCCTGGAAGACGAGGCCGGCATCGCCGGCGGGCGCTTGTTCGATTGCCGCACCTTCGCCGACCCCGCGCCGACGGTGAGCCTGGCCCGGCCTTCGCCCAGCCTTGACGTACTCTCGGTGCTGCCCGGAGCCGATATTCCGCTGCAAGTGCTAGTGGAAGACCCGCAATACGCCGTCCGCTCGGTAGCGCTCGAAGTCCGTTGCGGAATCAACGAGGCGACGCAACGGCGCATCTTGTATGACCATCGCTTGACGGCCGAGGTCATCGACGGGCTGACGGCCGTACCGATGCCACGGCCCCGGCTGCCGCTGGTGCGCGTCAACCAACGCTTCTCGTTAAGCTCGATAAAGCACGCCGACGGCAAACCGCTGCGCGAGGGCGACGTCGTTACCCTGGCCGTCAGCGCCGACGATTTCGACGACGTGACGCTCGACAAGAAGCCGGGCCGCAGCCACGAGGTTGAGATTCGCATCATCGGCCCGGCCGCCCTGGAAGCGCTGCTGAACCAGGCACAAGCACAGGTTCGCCAAGAACTCCTGCGCTTGCGCGAGCAGGAGCGCGCGGCCCGGCAAAAGGTCGCGGCCGTCGAGAAGCAATGGCGCAACGTCGGCCAACTGAAGCGCGAAGACCTCGACCATCTCGCGCAGGCCGAGCAGCTGCAAGAACAGGTGCGCGGCCGCGTCGGCGACGAGCGCCAGGGCCTACGCGCCGAAGCGCGGCGCATCGTCCAGGCCATGAAAGACAACCACCTGCCGCGCTCGGGCGCTCAGGAACGCATGGAGACGGTGCAGGCCGAACTCGACCGCCTGGCCCGCGCCGAACTCGAACCGATCGAACCGCTGCTGGCCAACGCCCGCAAGGAAAACGAACTGGCCGCCGCGCCCAAGAAACCGGAGAAGGGCGAGCGCGGCGCCCTGGGGCAGGCGCTCGATCATCAGGGAGAAGTCGAAAAGACGCTGAGCGATTTGCTGGCGCGCCTGGAGCCGTGGAGTACGACGCGCGAGGTTCACGGCGAGGCCCGCGCCTTGCTCGAAGAGGAACGCAAACTCGCGGCGCGAACCGAACAATTGGCCCGCGAACTACCCGCCGGCCGCGACCCGGAGGGATTGACACCGGAGCAGCGCGCCGAACTGGAGAAGGACGCCGAGCGTCAGGAACGACTCGCCGAACACGCGCGCCAGCTGCTGGACAAGATGGACCGCGTGGCTCAGGAGAAGAAGCGGGCCGCCGCCGAGAAGCTTCAACTTGCCGCGAAGGCCGAGCGCCGCGAAGCCGAGCGGCTGCGCGAGGAGGCCGAGTCCCTGCAACAGGAAGCCAATGCTTTGGAGCAGGCGGCGCGGCGCGGCCGGGCCAGCGACGTCGTCGGTCAAATGCGGCAAGCGGGCCAGGATGTCGGCAAGAACCGGCTCGGCAAGGCCGGCAAGGAACAGCAGGCGGCGTTGCAAAATCTCGAAAAGCTGGCCCGTTCTCTGGAGGATCGCCGGGCCGACGAACTCGACCAACTCATCGCCAAGATGCGCGAGGCCGAGAAGCAGTTGAACGAACTGGCCGACGAGCAAGATCGACTGAAGAAGAAGGTCAAGGAGGCGCAAGCGCTGGCCGATCCGGCGAAACGCGAGGCCGAGCTGCGCCGCCTGTCTCGCGCCCAGGAGCGACTGCGCCAGGAAGCGCAGGAGATGGCGCGGACCCTGACGCGCCTCCGGGCCGACCGCGCCCGCGAGGCGCTCAGCCGCGCTGGCGCCCCGATGGAGGACGCCGGCAAGCAACTGCAACGCGGCGAAGACCCCGAGGAGGCCAACGAGGAAGCGCTCGACCGTCTCGACGAGGCCCGCGCCGAACTGCAAAAGGCCCGCGCCGATGCCGAGGAAGAACTGGCCCGCGAGAAGCAAACGAAGATGGCCGACTTGATACGCCGCTTGAAGGAGCGCCAGGAAGCGCTGCTTCCACACCTCGAGCGCGTCCATCGGGAAGTGTTGCAGCGCAAGGAATGGGACCGCGCCTTGCTCCTCAGTTTGGCCGGTTACGCCGACGCTCAGGAAGCATTGGCCAAGGAAACGGGTAGCCTGGCGGAAGGCAAGCTCAAGGTCGCGCTGGTCTTCGCCCGATCGCTGACCAAGGCGCAGGAATCGATGGAGCGGGCGGCGACGGCGATGCGTCAGCGCGTCGAGAAGGGCAAGGAGACGCTGGCGAATGGCCTCGACGCCGCCGCCGAGGAAGCCGCCGACAAGGTCACGCAGGGACACATGCGCGACGCGGCCCTGCGTCTGCAACAACTGCTCGACGCCCTCGAACCGGAAAAAGGCGCCGCGCAGCGACCTACGGCCGGGGGCGCTGGCGGCGGCGTTAAGGCCGCGAACGAAGGTATCCCCTATCTCGCCCAGCTGAAAGTCCTGAAGCACCTGCAAGAGTATGTGCTGCGCCGCACCGAGGAGTTCGACCGCAAGCATCCCGACCGGACCAAGTTGACTCCAAAGGCCGCGAAGGAACTGGACGCGCTCCGCCAGGATCAAACCGACCTGGCCGAGCTATTGCAACATCTGACGGCCGCCGACCAGGGAGGCAAGCCATGATCCGCCTTTCACTCGCGTTGTCCGTGGCCCTCGCGCTCGCGGGGCTGTGCGCCGCCGACGATCCCAAGGGGCCAGTCGAGGAACCGCCCGTCCTCCTGAAGAAAAAGAAACCGAACCCCGACGGCGATAAGAAGCCGG
>JBBSES010000179.1:0-8383 GCA_038239465.1 Gemmatales bacterium | reverse complement strand
GCCGTGTGCGACTTACGCTTGCCTGCCATCGATCCCCCTTTCTCAGGCCACCAGAGTAGCTTACCTGGTGGTCCTGTTTGCGGGGTCCACTATACCCGTCAAGGATTGGAAGCCGCCCCAGCCAGGCGAGCATCCGCGTCTCCTGTTCCGCAAAAGCGATCTGCCGATGCTGCGCGAGCGGGCCAAAACCCGGGAGGGTAAGGCCATCGTCGAGCGTTTGCGCCGCTGTTTGAATGGCACCGACGGCGAATCGATGCCCACCTCGTTCAATCCGGAGAAGGGGCCGGTCAAGGCCGATGGCGTCGGCGATTTCCATCCCAAGGCCCCGCTGGGTTCCTATACGTTCTCGCACATGGCCGGTTACGGCATGCTCTACCAATTGACCGGCGACAAGAAATACGCCGATCTCGGCAAGGAGTGCTTCGAAAAAGCGCTGGAAGGCTACCGGGACCGCGACCGCCGCTATGCCTTCAGAGCACCCTATGGCGCTCTCCGCGCCGGCCCGGTCCTCGGCTGGACGGCGCTCGGTTACGATCTTTGCTACGACGGCTGGGACGAGGAGTTCCGCAAGAAGGTCGGTCTGGCGCTAGCGACTTACGCGGAGGGAGAAGGACGCGGCAAAGCCACCCTATCCTCACTGATTGACGGCAGCATGCCGCCGGGAAGCAACCATTTCGGCATGCAAGTGGGCGGCGCCAGCCTGGCGCTGTTGGCTGTCAGCCAGGATCCGGGCGTCGATCAACAAACCATCGCCCCTCTCCTGATCGCCAGTCAAAAGAGCATCGTCCGCAATCTGAGTGAGGGTTTCGGCGATGGCGGCTTCTTCGCCGAAGGGGACGGTCCCGGCTCCATGTCCTCGCACATCGTCTTCACGACCGCGCTGCAAGCGTGGCGCGTCGCCGGCGGCAAGGACTTCGTCGCTTCCCGCCCCAATGCCTCGTGGACGGCCATGAAATGGATCTTTCTCACGCTGCCCCACGATGGCCAGATGGACTTCACGCCCAAGCGCGGCGGTTATCCCCACAACGTCTGGGCCAGGGAGGACAAGAGCGGCGCCGGCTACTTCGCGCTGAGCTTTGGCGCCGTGAACGCGGATCACCAGGCGGCCCTCTTGTGGTTCTACAACCATCACCTCAAGGAAGCCGACGCGAAACGAGGCACGCCGTTCGACACGCCCTGCCCGTATCCGCACCTCGCGGTATGTTCGTTCGTCAACTGGCCGATGCAACTCAAGGAGAAGAACCCCGCCGAGGTGCTGCCGTTGTGTTATCGCGATAGCAAATGGGGTTTCCATGCCTTTCGCAACCACTGGCAGGACGAGAACGACGCCGTCGTTTCCGTGCTGACGAAGAACGCGCGCGGTTACATCCAGGCGCGGGCCGATGGGGCCTTACACGTCGCCGCCCTGGGCAAGAAGTTCACGTGGGGCACGGTGAAGTCGGAGGCGACGTTCTGGAAGCCCGCCGCCGACGGGTCCGGCATCATGACCCTGGCCGACGGCACCAGCTTCGCCGTGGACTTCTCCCGCGCCAGCGGCGCCGACCTCATGCTGGCCACCACCGGGACCGCCGAGGGCACCAAGGTCGTTCTCGGCACGACGACGCTCACCGTGAAGTTCCTCACGAAAGGCGAGGAACCCAAGCCCGAGGTCAAGGGCGATAAGGTCGTTATCGGCGATCAGACCATCGCTCTCAAGGACGGCCACATCGTCCTCGGCAAAATGGCGGAACCGCGAAAGGAAGGGCCGGCCCGATGAACTTTCGTTCGCTTACCGTGGCCGCGACTCTCGCAACCCTGCTCACGATGAATAGCTCCCCGGCGGCGACCTGGCAGTACCAGGTGCCCCTGGACTCCGGCCGCGCCGCCAAGGACGGCCAGGCCCAGCCCGGCAACTTCTTACTGTGGTTGCCGCCGGAATTGAAGACCGTCCGTGGCCTCCTCGTCGGCGGCAAACTGAGGATCGAGTTGGAGATCGCGCTCGACCCCGAGGTGCGTAAGGCCTGCGCCGACAGCGGCCTCGGCATCGTCTATTTCTCGCCGCACATTTCGGGCACCTTCCACTACTGGGAGGAAGGCAACACCGACGCCGCGCGCTGGCTCAAGGCGTTCGACGACCTTGCGGCGCGGAGCGGCCACCCGGAACTGCGGCGCGTGCCGTGAACCACGATGGGCCACTCGACCGCCGGCATCTTTTGCCGCAACGTCGCGTACTGGAAGCCGGACCGGGTCGCGAGCGTCGTCCACGTCAAGAGCGGCAACTTTCATCAGAAGAGCCAGCTGCCACCCGAGGGCAGCCTGGCCGGCGTGCCTCTCGTGGCCATCAATGGTCAACTCGAGACGTATGGCCCCGAAGGCGGCATCCGCGCCGAGTTCGGCCGCCAGACGCAGTGGATCTTCGTGGGCAAGGACATCGAAAAGTTCCACGAAAAGGACGCCAACCACCTGATGTCGCAATGGCTCGACCTGGGCGGCGATCACTTCCACGGCTCGCCCGAATTGTCGAAGTATGTCGCTCTGTTTCTGCGCAAGACCGCCCGGTATCGCCTGCCGGCGGAGTTGCCGAAAGGCGACGATCCCGTCCGCTGTTTGCCGCTCAAGTCCGACGACGGCTGGCTGACCGATCCCGACCTGGCCGATCCCAAGCACAAGCCGGGCGCTTTCCGCGACTACACCGGCGACCGCCGCGCGGCCCTGTGGCACTACGACGAGGAGATCGCGCGGGCTACCGCCCAGCACCATCGCAACCTGGACAAGCACCAGTGCCTCTCCCCCGCCGAAAGCGGCGTGGTTGGACGACGGCGACGGCTGGACCTTCCGCGTCGAGGCCGACTGGCTCGACACCATTCCGGCGAATTACGGCGGCGGCATCGGCGGCAAGAAAGTCGGCCATTCCGCGACGCCCTTTCTCTATCGTTGCAAGATCGACGAGCCGGTCGTCTCCCTCGGAAAGGATACGTTCCGGCTGCTGAAACCGATCAAGACGGTGAACTTCGCGGCGGTGCATCCGGGGGACGATGAGTATCGCGCGACCAACCGTTGGGGCAGCCTGCCGATGCCGGCGGTCAAGGGCCAGGCGCAGCGCATCGACTTCCCGAAGGTGGCCGACCTGAAAGCGAACGCCGCTCCCGTGGAGTTGAAGGCCAAGGCTGATTCCGACCTGCCCGTCTATTACGAGGTGGATTACGGCCCTGTCGTCGTCGAGGACGGGAAGGTCGTGGTGTCAGAGTTGCCGGCGAACGCGGCGCTGCCCATCGAATGCCGGATCACGGCGTATCAAATCGGTCGGCGCGCGGGAAAGGCGATCGCGCCGGCCGCGCCGGTGTCCCTAAACTTTTCAGTCGTCAAGCCATAGGAGCTGCCCGTGAATGCTTGGATGAAATGCGTCGTTCTTGCCCTCGTGGGCCTCCCGCTGACCGGTAGCGTCCAGGCGAAGCCGCCCCTTGAGATCGTTACGGCTTCTTACTTCGGCACGGCCGAGGACGACGACCTGCAGGACGCGGTCCCCGGGCCGGACGGGACCATCTACTTGGTCGGCAACACCGGCGCTCCGGCGAAAGATCTCCCCGGAGGCGTGAACGCGAAGCGCTTTGGCACGGAGGTGAAGGAGCCGAAGTGCGGCCACGGCTTCGTCGCCCACCTTTCCGCGGATGGCCGCAAGATACTCCACTACGCCGAGTTCGCCCCCGGAGTCGCGCTGCTGACCACGGTGCGCGTCCGCGGCGACGCGGTCTATATCGGCGGCTACGCCTCCGACGGCCTGGCCCCGGTCCTGAAAGAAATGCCGGGACTTCTCAAGGAATATCCGCTCGGCAAGGAACTGAAAGCTTTGGAGGAGGCGAACGCGGCCGGTAAGAAAGATCCGATCGCCGGCAGGCCAGGCCTCGGCCGTTATGGTTCCCCCTGCGTGTTGCGCCTATCGAAAGACTTGCAGAAGTTGGAGTGCGGCACCTACCTCGAAGGCTGGCAGCAGGTGTGGGACAAAAAGCGCGTCCATCGCCAGGGCAAGGAAAACGTCGGCAACTTTCAGGAGTATTTCTGGCAGCCGACGCACATTGAGATTCTCAAAAACGGCGACGTGGTGGTGTGCCACGACGGCGGCTACTTCCGCTTGCCGACCGAGAAGGACAAGGAGTTGGCGGGCGACGACGTCAAGCAACTCGAACGCTACACTTTCTACGACGTGCCCGACTACGTGAGCCGGCTCTCCCCCGACCTCGGGCAACGGGCCTGGAAAAAGTCGATCTACACCCCCTCCGTGGACCCCGAGGTGGCCAAGCGCGTCAAGAACGGCTGGGCCTTGCCGCACTACAGCAATCCGCGCACGCACCGCATGCGCCTCGACCGCGATGAAAACATTTATCTGTGCGGCTGGTCGGCGTCAGCCACCAGCATGGAGCCGTGGTGGTCGCCTTACCTGTGGAAGCTGGCGAGCAAAGACGGCGCCGTCGTCTGGAAGGCCTACGACTACGACCCGATGTCTGGCGGCGGCAATCGCATGGGCGGCACCGTCAGCGACACCGCTGTCGTCGCGCTGGGCCTGGAGGAAGACGGCAACGTCCTCACCAGTCTTATCGCCGACGGCGGCAACACGGTCATCGGCTGGAGTCCGAAGGGCGATGGCAGCCGCTTTGGAGCCGCCCTCAAGGGACAACCGATTAACGTCAAGTTGGTCCACTTCTGGGGACACGTCCATCGCATTGATGGCGCGACGCGCGAGGGCCTCGGCGGCGCCCGCGTCGGTCCGTGGGCATGGGTCACCGACCTGTCGGGCCTGCCCGGCAAGTCGGTGCTGGCCGTCGGCCGCTACAACGGCAAGTTCGCCTGGACCGACGACGCCTGGTGGAAGGAAAGCTCGATCGAAAATCCCAACGCTTTCCTGCGCGTCTACTCGCCGGAGTTCGACTTGCAGTTCAGCACGGCGTTGCCCGGCGTGGTGCCGTTCGCGGTCAACCGCCTCAGCGATACGCGCACCATCATCGTGGGCCGCGCCGAGCAAGGGGCAGCCCCGGTGACAGAGGCCCTGATGCCCAAGTCGCCGGGAAAGAACGACGGCTATTTCATGATTGTCGTATGGAAGCCGGAGAAGTAGGCGGCGGACAGCGTTTGCTTGGCGAGCGGGGGGCGTTAGCCCTCTGAGTGTGCATTCTCAGGGGTTAACGCCCCCGCTCGCCGGGTTATTTAAAGAGCAGCCTCGCCAACCACCTCCATTTTTGAGAGTACCCGTCATGGCGATCGCAAGCCCAAGACACCTTGGCTTTTTGCTGTCAATCTTTGCCGCACTCGGCATCATCGCCCTGGCTGCCGCGGACGACAGTCCAGAGTATACGCTCCTCAACCCGACCAAGCGCGCCTACAAGGACGAACTGGTTCGGCTGGAAATCCCGGCGCCCGGAGCGCCTGGCTCCTTCGTCGTGAAAGAGGATGGCACGGAGGTGCCCTATCAAGTCGAAGCGATCGACGGCAAGAACTGGATCTGGGTCTGTTCCCACTTCGAGCCTCTGTCCGAACACAAGTATCGAGTGATTCCCGGAAAGCCCGCGGCGGCCGCGCCGCGCGTTACCCTGCGCAAGGATGGCGACAACTACTTGTTGGATAACGGCCTCGTCGCCGTCAAAATCCCGGCGCTGGCGGGCAAGGGCATTCCCGGACCGATCGCCGCCCTTCGCCTGGACGAAAAGCAGTGGGTCGGCTCCAGCGCCTGGAACACGACGCTGCCCCTAAAGAAGTTTACCGCCGTCGTCGTCGGCGACGGCACGCTGCTGGCCAAGGTCCGCCTGCGTTACGAGTTCGACGGCATGGCCGGCATCGACGGCGATATCGCCGCCTTTGCCGAAATCGACATTAGCCTCGGCCCCGGCTGGCGGCACGTCGAGATCTTCGACCGGCACGAGATGAACCGCGGCGATTACTGGGAACTGGAAGCGTCGCGCGGTTGGTCGCCGCGCCAGGGCATCGGCAAAGCCTTCAGCAGCGGCGCGGGAGCGCCGCCGCCCGGTGGGCCGGTGAAGTCTCAGCGCGAGTTGAAACCGGGCGGCTTGCCCCACGCGCGGCCCGACCTGTTCATCAACCTTTTTCCGCGCTGGAATCAACACTACAAGGACGGCTGGTTCTTCGCCGCGACCGATGGCACCGCTCACGTCGGCGCCGTGGTCGTCCGCGCGAGCCAGTGGATATGGCCGCACAATAACAGCATCGAGGCCATCGTCAAGCCCGAGGGGAACTACGCCGGCCTGCGCGGCTCGACCTGGAAGGGCCAACGCTTGTGGTGGCTCCTCGGCCCTAGCCTGGCGCCGGCCGACACCGCTTACGTCGCGCGCCATGCCTGGGAAAGCCTCGACAAACTCAACCGCGAATTCGTCCTCGATTGGCCCGGCGAGAAGGGCGACTTCGCCGGCATGAACTTCTACCAGGGCGCCCAGATGAACCCGACCGGCGGCCTCCGCGGCGCCGGCCGGCGTGCCATCGCTAACGCCGGAAAGGGAGGCAATCGAGAAACGCTCAGCCGCGTCCAGGTGATGATGCACCCGGACGCCTATGGCAGCTACTGGAACTACTGGAGTCCGGAGAACCCCAACTTCTTCACCGACTTCACCCGCCTACCTATCGCGTTGACGGCCGATTTAAAGAAGCACCCGCGCTTCGAGGACTTCCGCCGAATGGCCGAGCAAAAACTGCGCGAGGATTTGTATCATTCGGTCACGCTTCCGGGCGGCGCCGGCCAGGAGTGTCCCGGCTACGTCGGCCACGCGCTGCGTCAATGGAGCGAGTTGGCGCCCGTATGCAAGGAACACCTGGGCTTCGACCCGACCACCTGGGAGCGATACCGGGCGGCACAGACTTTCCTGAAGCGCGTCAGCCAACCCGATGGCAACGTCCGCCGAGCATTACCCATGGGCGATACCCATCCCGGCAAGGAGGGCGGACCCGCGGTCGTCGAGTTGCCGGCCGACGAAGTCCGCGCGTTCGTGACGCAAGAGTTGCCCGGCTTTGGGGCGATCTTCGCCCATCGACCGGGGACCGAAAGAGAAACCTACCTGGCTTTCAAGAGCGGCCCCAACCGCGGGCACTATCACGGCGACCAGCTTTCGTTCCACTACTGCGCGGGCGCCAAGCCCCTGGCGGTCGATCATCACTGCTCCTATCACCCGCGGGCCGGCCAGGAACACATGCACAACCGGCTAGTCTTCCACACCGAGAAGCTGCCTTACGCGAACATGGATGGCTATGAACGGCTGATCGCCTTTAAGACGTCGCCGACCGTCGATGTCGCCATCGGCCAGGTGGAATCCGAACGCCTGCGCCAGGTCGAGAAACTGCCCCCCGAAATCTGGCACCAGGAGTTTCCGCAGCACCCATTCAAGACCCCGTTGACCTATCGGCGCACCGTCGTCTCCGTGAAAGGGGAACAGGACTACTTCGTGATCCGCGACCAGTTCTGGGCGTCGGAGCCGGTGTCGGCGACGTACTGCCTTCACGTCCGCTCCGACAAGATCGAGCACGACGGCGCCGCCATCGACTTCGGCGGCCTGACCCTTCACTGCGCCGCGCCCGCCACGTTCGAGTTCGAATCGTTCCCCTGGAGCCACGACAATGGCGGCCGCGAATCGACGCAAGGCGCCCGGCTGACGGTGCGCGGCGACAAGGGCGAGTTCGTGACCGTTCTCTATCCGGGCAAGGCACCGGCCATCACAGCGGTGGCCGGCGGCGTAAAAGTCGGCGACGACGAAATCGTTTTCGCCGGAGAGCAACCGACAACTGCCCCGGAGACGCCCCTCGTCAAAGTCCGGCGCTCGGGAAAGGATCTACTGACCCTGGTTGGCAAGGATGTCGATCTGAATCGATCGCAGGGCGAAATCGGCCTGTTCGTTCCAGATGCCGGCTACCCCTTTGGCGAGATTCCCGACTGGCTGATTCGGCAGCGCGCGCGGCGACCTAACGGGGCGAAATGAGTTCGCAATAGTTCGCTGTGAATATCAAAAGCGGCTACTGCGGCATTCAGGCTAGATTTTCGGGTTCCGTTGGTAAGTTCGAGTTTCGCACTTTTGGCAGGTTCCATGCGCAAAAAATCGGCTTCCTGGCGCGGATGCGGTAGTTTGGTTGGTAGTAGCAGCCAAACGCATCGCGCGGCAAGGAAGTCGACATGGAGCTTACCGCGTCTTTCGTTCTCCTGCTGCAGCCTTTTCGCTGCGTCTTTACCGCGCCGTCGTTCCGCCGGTTGGCGTTGATCCTTACCGGCTGGACGCTCTCTTGCCGACACCGTTACATCGCCGAGTGCATCTTCACCGCCGGTCAGGTCGGCATCGGCCATTGGTCCTGCTACCACCGCTTTTTCTCGCATTGCGCCTGGTCCCTGGACGACCTGTGTCGTGTTTTGGCCTTCCTG
>JBBSES010000178.1:0-8385 GCA_038239465.1 Gemmatales bacterium | reverse complement strand
TCGGTAGCTAACGACAAGCCGTGAACCGGCCCCTGCAGCGCGATCGTTTCCTTGCGTTCCCCCGTCGCGGCATCCCATAAAAGGATGGCCCCGTCGAGGTGAGCGGAGATAAGCCGTTGGCCGTCGAGCGAGTAGAGCAGCGCGGTCGTCGCGGCCGCGTTGGTCGTCAGCGCTTGCCGTTCCTTGCGCGTGGCCACGTCCCAAAGTTTCAGCACGCCGTCGTAGCCGCCGCTGGCCAACGTCTTGCCGTCAGCGGAAAAGGCCACGCTCAGCACGGCCTCGTTGGTCGTCGCGGTGCCGAGCGCGTTCCCTTTGACGGCGTCGATCCATTGAATCGTGCCGTCGCTGGCGCCGGCGGCGAGCAGGCGAGCGTCCGGGGAGAAGGCGACCGAGGTGACGACGCTGCTGCCGGTGAGCGACCAGCGCTGGCCGCGCAAGCCGATGTCCCAGATTTGCGCGTCGCCGACGGGCGGGTCCTTGCTCTCGTCGCCATTGCCGACGGCGAGGCCGCGGTCGTCGGGCGACCAGGCGACGGCGACGACGCGGCCGGGCAGGGCCGGCGTGGGCAGCAGCTGTTTGAGGCCGCGTACGTCCCAGACGATGGCGCGATGGTCGAAGCTGCCGGTGGCCAGGCTCAGGCCGTCGTTGCTGAAGGCGACGGAACTGGCGACATCCTCATGGCCGGTGAGCGTCTTGATGAGTTTCGGCTGCAACGGATCCCACAAGGCTACGGTCTTGTCGCGGCAAGCGGTGGCTAGCAGGGTACAGTTGGGGGCGAACGAGACGCCGGTGAGCGGCCCCTGCTGACCGTTGAAGGGCGTATTGGCCTGGCCGCTTTGAGCGTTCCAGACGCGCACGGTGCCGTCGTTGCCGGCCGAGGCGATGGTCTTGCCGTCGATGCTGAAGGCGACCGAGCGGACGACGCCGGCGTGGCCGACCGCGTCGGCCTGCGGTTCGTCCTTGTTGACGTTCCAGACGCGGGCGGTGCCGTCGGAACTGCCGGTGACGAAGTGAATGCCGTCCGGCGCGAAGGCGACCGACGTCACCCCCGCGACGTGGCTCTGCAGTCCCACCTTGAGCTTGCCGTTGTCGGCGTCCCAGATTTTGACGAAATTGTCGTCGCCGCCGCTGGCGATCAGCTTGCCGTCACCGGAGAAAGCGACGCAGTTGACCAACCCTTCGTGCCCGTCGAGGATGCGCTGCGCGTCGCCGCGTTCCACGTCCCATACACGGATGCTGCGGTCGGCGCCGCCCGAAGCGAGCAGCTTACCGTTGGGCGAAAAGGCCAGGGCGTGAACGCGCGTGGCGTGCCCTTCGAGCTTCGGTTTGCCCTTGCCGGTGGCCAGGTCCCATAGCTCGATCTTGCCGTCCTCGCCGGTGGATGCGGCCAGTTTTCCCGTGGGCGACACGACGGTCAGCATCGGCGCTTTCATGGGTCCCTGGGCGACGGTCTTGTCGAATTCCGCGTTCCAGAGCAGCACCTTGCCGTCGGCGGTGGCGGCCGCCAACTGCTTGCCGTTCTCGACGAACGCCAGCGACAGCGGCGCCGCGGGCAGCGGCAGCGCGTCGATTTCGACGCCGGAGGTGGCGCCCCACAATCGGATGAAGCGGTCGTCGCCGGCGCTGGCGGACAACTTGCCGGCGGGGGAGAAGACCACGGCGCGGGCGGGCGCCCAGTGCCGACCGCGGCGTTCGCCCAACACCGCGACCACCTTTTCATGCAGGCCCGAAATCTCGAGCGCCGGGATGTTGGTGCGCGATAACGCATCCAACGGCGAGTCG
This sequence comes from Gemmatales bacterium, assembly GCA_038239465.1. GTDB lineage: Bacteria > Planctomycetota > Planctomycetia > Gemmatales > Gemmataceae > JBBSES01. The sequence continues at coordinate 6,603 of JBBSES010000178.1, read as the reverse complement.
AGTTCGCGGAGCAGTTCGCCCGCTTGCACCACTTGAGGAAGACCGGGGTAGCGCGTGCGGAAAGTAAGGAGTTCGCGGCGCAGGGCGTCGTGCGGCGTGAGCTTGCCGGCGACCAGATTTTGGAGGCCGAGCAAATCGGATTGGGCGCGGCGTTCGCGCTCGGCGGCGGCGACCGCTTCCTCCGTATCTGCCTTCTTCATCGACCGATATTGCGAATAGAGAAAGTATCCCAGGCCCACGACCAGGGCCAGGCCGAACAAATTCAGCAGCAACCAACGGCCGCCCGACGACTTCTTGCGGTATCGCGGCGGCGGCGCCACCGGCACCGCGGCCGGATACGCCGGCACCGCGGCGGCTACGGGTATGCCGGCGGCCACGGGCGCTTGCGGCAAGCGGCCGGTCAATAAGCCATTGATCTGTTGCGGCGTCAGCCAACCGCGTTGCACGAGATCCCTCGCCAAGTCGCGCGGGTCGCTATAGCGGCGCTGCAGTTTGCCCGTCACCTCTTGCATCTGAGCGGCGTTCAACAGGCGATGGTGCTTCAAGGCATCGACCAGGGAAGGGACCGACGCGATCGTCATGACGGGCACCTGGGAGGGGTCGAAAAATCGTGTTCAAACCATGCCATCGTAGCTGGCTTTCGAGCGGTGGGCAAGCAGGGGGAAGGGTGGACGGTGGACGGTGGAGTTCTTCATCGTCCCACCGTCCGGCGTCCACACTCAATACGGAATCCAGCCCCAATTCTCCAGCATCTGATAAATCCACGGATGGCGCCACGGATTCCAGTCGCGGTAACTGACCGAGAACGCGGACAGGAGTAATAACGCCAAGGCAAGAGTGCGGCCCCAGCGCCGGGTCGCCAGCCAGTCCACGACGGGCAACATCGTCAGGAGCCAGAGCGGCGTCAGCCAAAAGAGCCAGCGCGGGCCGCTGCTCCAGCCGCCGTAGTTGTCCGTCTTGACCAGGTAAAAGCCGATGACGACGATCGTGAGAGCGAGGGTCAAAAGGGCGATGGTCCGTTGTCCGTTGTCCGTGGAGGGACCGTCGGTATCCGCCTCTTTCAAAGGTTTCGGCGGACGTGAAGAGCGCAAGGCCGCAGCCCCCTGAATCATGCCGGCGAAGGCCAGCAACAACACCGGCGACAGCGACAATAAACCGTGATGCCCGAGCAGGAAGTGAAAGGCATACGTGGCGCGGCCTTCCTTGGTCCTGGCCCAGTCGATTCCGCGTTTTTCCTTGCCGGGATCGGGCATCCAGTGGCTGCCTTCGTAGTGATACCATTGCCCGGCCGCGCCGCCGCTGATCTCGCTGTAGGCGGGCGTCACTCGGCCCAAAGCGAGGTAATTGGTCGTCATCGCGGCGGCCACGGGAATCAGCGCGGCCGGCACGAAAAATAGCAATGTGCGAACGGGAGCGCGCCACAATAGCAAGAGGCCGAGAGCGGCGAAGAGCGACGCGGCCGGCAGTTCCACCGCCGCCGTGAACGCCGCGAAAAAGCCGCACAGCGCGAATACCCAGGCCGGCGCCTTGGGATCATTCCAGACGCGCAGAAAGGGAACGAGCGCGAACAGGGCGGTACACGCCGCCACGTTGTGATTGTTGAGCGTAATCGCGAACGAGGTCAAATAGGTGCCGAAACCCGCCGTGGCGACGACGAACAATCGGCCCCAATCGGTCGTGCCATAACGCTCCGCCAGGCGAGATAGCAGAAACAAATATATAGCTAACGGCAGCGCATTGACCGTCAACAAAATGATACGCATCACCGCCCAACGGTCGTCGCCGCGCAATTCGAGACCGAAGCCGTGCTTGAGCAGCCAATACTCCCCGGCGAGCAGCGTCGGCAACAGCGGCGGCTTGCTGGAATAAAAGGGATAGGTATTCGGTTGGTCGGGCAACGCTTCGGGGTGCAGCACCTTATCCACGGATTGCCAGCCGTCCTCGTAGATGATGCCGCGGTCGCTATAGGTCTTCGTCTCGGGGTCGCGCGTGCGATAGCCGACGATATAGGTGCCGTCGTCCACGAGCGCGCGGATGGTGGCCCAGCGCGAGCGGTCGTTGGAACTGAACGTCGGCACCGGGTTGGGTCGGCTTTTCGGCCATACGGGCCGAGCCTCGCGCGGGTCGAGCTTGCTCCAGGTATCGCCGCCGGCGCCGAGCAACGCGGCCGCTTCGAGGGGTTGCGTTGCTCCAAGGGGAGCCAGGATCGCGGCCGCCGATTTGCCGGGATCGTCGCGGAACAAGTATGGCTCGTAGTTGCGCACGGTCGAGAGGGTACGGCCGGCTACCCCCGCGATGGCCAGGACAATCAACAGGGCGTAGGCGTGGCGGCGAAGCGCGGAGGTATCTGTCATGGGGAGAGAGGCGTTTGAAGGCACGCCGTCCTGATGCGAAGTTGGGATCCTTACGAGTCAACAAAAAATTACCGCCTCTCATCGAACGGCCGTCGCGGGCCGAGCGGAACGAAGGCGCTAACTTGGGCGTTTCTTTTTCAAAATAACGGCAGTCGCTGGCCGGGAGGCGGCATCCGATTTCGCGCTCAATAGAGCCTGCAAGACGCGGTCGCACCGTTGCCTCATCGCAGCCGAATTTCGCTCGAAGAATTGTGCCAGATCGTAGCCGATGACGTTTGTGAAGAAGGCGTAGGTGCTGAGGTTGTCGTCATCGACACGCGACCCTTTCAACACCAACATTTTACTATTGCCGTACCTTCGCAGAACCGCGGCGCTCGTTTGCGTCGATATTATGGCAAACACGGGCAAATAGTTCGCGCTAGCGGCATTCATTCCGAACGCCAAGTCGGCGCTCGAACGTTTCGCGTCCGCGCTCTCGTATCCCTGGCGCACCTCGAAAACGGCCCCGCGTAATTGAGAAATCCGCTCGCCACTCAAACCGAGGAAGCGGCCCGAACGCTGAATCCAATCGCTGAACTTCAAGCGCTTGGCCGGGTCGCCGACATGCTGGATGTCGATTCTGGCATCTAGAGTCAGCGTCCCTTTGGTCGTGTCTTTCTTCACGATGGCGTACGACCACTCGATCTGTTCTTGGCTCAGTTGTAGAGAATCCTGAATCACCGCCTGAATTAATCGTTCGCAACCTTTTCCCAAATTCCTGTAAATGGATGTCATCCCGCCCGCCGCCCTATGGGCTGCGTACATGAGTTCCGTGTCGAGTCCAATCCAATGGTAGAACGGATCCTCGCCATACATTCGCTTGAATTGGTCGAGGGATATGCTTTCCGAACGGCTGGAGCCGAATTTCGGCTTGTACGCGGCGCACTTGTCCAGGGGTTCGAGCAGCAGTTCGAGGTATCGTTTTTCCGTTTCGCTCACGACGGCTTATCCTTCTCGACGGCTCGTTGTTCCATCAGCCATTTCGCCAGTTCGCGCCCGACGGCGTGCCCGACGATGGGCGGAACCGCGTTGCCGATATTCAGGATATTCGAACTCGTCGCGTGGGGAAAAACGAATTCGTCCGGGAACGATTGCAGCCGCGCGGACTCCCGAACCGTCAGCCTTCGCGGCAATTCGTAGTGGAAGTGGACCCGAGCTTTCGGGTTCGCTCTTACCGCGTAAGACACTTCGCCCTTGACGCTGTGCTGGTCGCCTTGCCCTGCCCCTTTGGTCGCCTTCGTGGCGACGAAATACTGGCTCTGATTGGGAACGGATTCGTCGGTGATCCGCGACAAGTCTCCAATGGCGGCCTCGATAGGTCGGTACGTCGGGAAGAAACTCGGAGGTTCGAAGTGCGTTTGCTCCGGTTCCTCGGGGAAGCCTTTCAAATCGTCGCGTACGCATACGAAGAAGACGCGCTCTCTGTGTTGCGGAAGCCCATAGTTTGGACAGTACAAATGCCACGTCTTTACCCGATAGCCCTGCTGGCGAAAATCATTGGCGATCTCATCGAGAACGACGCCTTGCTTCATCCTGGCGAGGTGGGGCACGTTTTCGCCGATGGCCAATTGGGGGCGGTGGATTTTCATGTAGTCCGAAAGCACCTTGTACAATCGGCCACGCTTTCCGTCGAATCCTTGCTTCGGCCCACACGATGAAAAATCCTGGCACGGAAATCCCCCGACCATGATTTCCGCTGGCGGCAAGCGCTCGATGTCAACCGTGGACAAATCGCACAGTTCGACTCCGGGGCCAAGGTTCAGGCGATACGTATCGAGGGCTTTGCAATCGTTGTCGTAACCCTTAACGACTTTGAACGGCAAGATGTGGTAATGTTCGTTCAAATAGTGAAATCCGCCCAGAAGCCCCAAATCCAGGCCGCCGCAACCGCTAAATAGCGAAACGACTTCGAACGGTTCGAGATCGAGACGGACGTCCGATAAACCGACGAAGGGGTTGCGGTACAACTTCGTTGTTGGATTGCTTCGGAAGCCGAATTGGAATTTCGGAAGCGCGCGGAGGGCTTTTCGCTTCGGTAAACCACTTTTAGGACGCACGAAACCTTGCCTTTTCATGAACGAGCAGTTTGTCGGTCCATCCCTGGGCTTGGCGACCAGGCTTACCCACCAATAATTACCCCATTCTCATTCCTGTATCTACCACGTTTCGGTGGAAACGCTAGCTGCTTCTAGCGCTTTTCGCCCGCTGTCTGCTCGGCGATGCTATAGCTATCAGCGTCGCGCCCCTGATACGCCGTAATCAACTCGGCCAAAAAGCCCATCGTCATCATCTGCGCGCCGAGCAAGAGGGCGACCGCGGCGTAAATGACCAGCGGCCTTTCGTGCAAGGGCGGGAAAGCATCGGGCAGCCACAATCGGATGATCCAGGTGATCGCCAGGTAGACGAGGGCCAAGGTGCCCAGGCCAAAGCTGGCGAGGCCGAGGCCGCCGAGCAGGTGTTGCGGGCGCTGGCCGAAGCCGGTCAGGAACTTGACGGTGAGCAGGTCGAGGAAGCCCTTCAAGAAGCGACTGACGCCCATGTATTTCGAGCCACCGTACAGCCGTGCCCGATGGTTGATCTCGATCTCGCCGACCTTGTAGCCGCGCGCCGCCGCCAGGACGGGAATGAAGCGGTGCAGCTCGCCGTAGAGCCGCACTTCCTTGAAGATTTCGGCGCGGTAGCACTTCATGCCGCAGTTGTGGTCGTGCAGCGCTACGCCGGTGACGCCGCTGACCATGCCGTTGAAGACGCGGCTCGGCAAAACCTTGTGCCAGGGGTCGTGGCGGATGCGCTTCCAGCCGCTGATGACGTCGAAGCCTTTGTCGAGTTCCTTGAGGAAGCGCGGGATTTCCTTGGGGTCGTCTTGCAGGTCGGCGTCGAGAGTCATGATGAGTTGGCCGCGCGCCGCCTGGAAGCCGGCCGAGAGCGCCGCCGCCTTTCCGAAATTGCGGCGAAAGCGGATGCCGTGGACGCGCGAGTCGCGCCGCGCCAGGTCGGTGACGATCGCCCAGGAACCGTCGGTGCTGCCGTCGTCCACGAAGCGGATTTCGATATCGAGGTCGTTGGCGCGGGCGGCCGCGTCGATCTCGTCGTAGAGGGGACGCAGGCTTTCCTCTTCATTCACCAGCGGGATGACGACCGAGATCATTGGCGGGGACCGTGGAAAGCGGGGGAGCGGCATCGGTGCTTGGCTGTTGTACCGCGAGAGGGTTTCGCTGGCCAATCGGCGCCGGCAAGAACCAGGCGACGCCGGCGGCGAACACCTCGGCGACGGTCCACGTCAATCGCAACAGCAGGACGACGATCACCGCCAACGCGGCCGCTTCCGAGGCGGGTAGATGGCGGCTCAACTCGGGCGTTAGCATCCGCTGCAAGATGAGTTCGCGCACGCCGAGACCTCCCGGCGCGGGCAGCGTCAAAAAGCCGGCGACATAGGCCAGGGCGACGTAGGCCGTGTGCCGCGCCCAGGTATTGAAGTCCCAGGCGAGGCCGTCGGGCCGCAGCGCTTGCAATGTCGCCCCAAGGCTCAGCCCCATCAGTGCCCAGGTGCAGGTCGTCAACGCCAGGCCCGAAAGCAAGGTGGTAGACCGTAATCGAGGAAGGGGAGGATCGCCGGCCGTGCGCCACTTCCGTGTCACCAGCGCCACGAGGCGATTGAAGACGCCGGGAAGGATAGGGATGCCGGCCAGGGCGAGCAGGCCAACGGCGCTCCAGCGGTCGGCTTCTTCGAGAGCCAAGGCGCTGAGCAGGACGACGGCGAGGAGCGCCCCGGATGCCATCAGGGTCAGGGTTTCGTAAGTGGCGGTCAGCGCCGCCAGTCCGGCCGACACCCCCGACGATCGGATCAAGGCGGCGCGGACGACGAGCGCCCATGCCTTGCCGGGGACGTATTTACCGAGGTGCGAGACGAAGTAAGCCCGCGCCGCGGCCGCCGGGGTCGGCCGGGCGCCGTAGACGCGCAGCAGCCGCGACCAAAAGAACGCGGGGAAAGCGAAGGCCAGGTTGTAGACCAGGACGGCGACGACCAGCCAGCCGAGATGGAGCCGCCAAGAGTGTTCCCATAACTCGGGGCCGCGCAGCAGGCGAGCGAACTGCCAGCCGACGCTGCCGACGATGACGACGGCGAGCAGTCCCTTGGCCCACGGCCACCAGCGGCTCCAGACGCTACTTGTCATAGATGGTAATCGTCGTCTTGCCGTCGGCGGTGATG
>JBBSES010000177.1:0-8406 GCA_038239465.1 Gemmatales bacterium | reverse complement strand
GCTGCGTCAAAGCCTCGATTTAGGGTAGCGGCGTCCCGCACTTCGTCTGAATTCTGGCGAATTCAGCTACTCAGACAACGACCCCCGTAGCTGAATTCGCCAGAATTCAGACCCGCGACCCTAAAGTCAAGCCTTGACACTACACTAGACTGACGTCTTATTTACGTTTCGCGCGCTCCCCGAAACATTTCGAGTAAGATTCCCGCGCCGGCGCGCATATCTTTCCTCCGGCGTGCGATTCCCTTCGAGTAACCGGAGCGTGCCATGCCCGCGACCACCTCGTGGCCTTCGCTCGACGCCCTGTGGCAGTTGAAGGAGCGCAATCCCGGCTTCGATGGCACGGTGAAAAAGCCTCCTATTGTGGGCTGTCGTTAGCGGGGTCGCGTCCGCTGGCGAAACCACGCCGCGCTCGCCTTCGGCGTCCGGCGTTGACTGGCAAAATCGACGTGAACCAGGCCAAAGCGCATGGCGTACCCCAAGGCCCACTCGAAGTTATCGAGGAACGACCAGGCGAAGAAGCCGTTGACCGGCACGCCCTGGCCGCGAACGCGCTCGACTTCGGCGATGTGGCGGGTGAGGTAGTCGATGCGCGGGGCGTCGTCGATCCGGCCCTTGCCGTCGGGGACATCGGCGAGCGGCAGGCCGTTCTCGGTGATGAACACCTCGCGGGGCCGATATTCGCGGTGCAACCTTTCTAGCAGCTGTCCCAGCCCGGCGGGATAGATTTCCCACATCAGCGACATCTCGGCGTCCGCGGGCTTGACGGGACTGGCCTTCAAGTACGGCTCGGCGTCGTCGTGGCGAATGACGAGGCGCGTGTAGTAGTTGACGCCGAGGAAGTCGAGCGGCACGGCGATGCGGCGCAGGTCGTCGGCTTCCATGTCTGGCGCCAGGGGGCCGACGAGCGGCAACAAGTCGGGCGGGTAAGCGGCACGGAATAGCGGATCGAGATACCAGCGGTTGGCCAGGCCGTCGAAGCGCTGGGCCGCCGCTTGGTCGGCGGAGGAATCGCTCGCGGCATCGACGTGCTGCAGCGCCAGGGCGATGCCGATCGGCGCCGGTTTCGGCAAGGCGGCGCGCAGGGCCATCACTGCGTCGCCGTGCGACAGAAGCAAGTGATGGGCCACTTGCAGGGCGGTCTTCAAGTCCTTGATGCCGGGAGCGTGTTCGCCGGTCAGGTTGCCGAAGATGGCGGCGATGAACGGCTCGTTGTGCGTGATCCAGCCGCGGACGCGGTCGCCGAGGCGCTTCGCCATGACTTCGGCGAAGGCGACGAAGGCGGGCACGGTGGCGCGGTTGGCCCAGCCGCCATTGTCCTGCAAGCACTGCGGCAAATCCCAATGGTAGAGCGTCACCCAGGGCTGAATGTTGGCGGCAAGCAGGCCATCCACGAGGCGATCGTAAAAATCGAGGCCGGCGGCGTTGACGCGGCCCGTCCCGTCGGGCAACACACGCGGCCAGGAGATGGAGAAGCGATAGGCGTCAACGCCCAATCCGCTCAGCAAGCGCAGGTCGTCCGGCCAGCGGTGGTAGTGGTCGCAGGCCACGTCGCCGGTCTCGCCGTTGTGGATCTTGCCCGGCGTGTGGCAGAAGGTGTCCCAGATACTCAAGCCCCTGCCGTCTTCGTCCCAGGCGCCCTCGATTTGATAGGCGGCGGTGGCGACGCCCCAGAGAAAATCGGGCATGGGAGGCTCCGGGGAAGGCTTGCCGTTTCGCGTTCACGGCGCTGAAGGCGCGAAACGGCAAGCGAATCGCGCATCACTTCTTGGCCAGTTCCGTCTCAATCAGCTTGACCACTTCGGGGGCGTCGGGCTTGAGCTTCGGATCGAAGCGGCCGACGACCTCGCCGTTGCGGCCGATCACGAACTTGGCGAAGTTCCAGGTGATCGGGCCGCTGAACTTCGGATTGGTTTCCTTCGAGGTGAGGTATTTATAAAGCGGCGCGGCGTTGTCGCCCTTGACCGCCACCTTGCCCAGCAGGTCGAACTTGACGCCGTAATTCTTGTCGCAGAACTTGACGATGTCTTCCGAAGTTCCCGGCTCCTGGCCGCCGAAGTCGTTGCACGGCACGCCGAGGACGACGAGGCCGTCCTTGCCGTACTTGTCGTGCAGCTCTTGCAGCTGCTTGTACTGTTTCGTGTTGCCGCACTCGCTGGCGACGTTGACGAGCAGGATGACCTTGCCCTGATACTTGGACAGGTCGACGTCGTTGCCCTTGATGTCCTTCATCTTGAAGTCGAGCGCGGCAGGCACCTTCTTGTCTCCCTTCTCCTCGGCGGCCAACGGCGCCGCCAGGATCAGAACTCCCGAAAGCAAAAGCAGCATGGAACGCATCGCCGTCTCTCCTTGTGATGGAAAACGGTGTGGCGAATCGTCCCCGCGCACGCGGGGAAACAGGCTAGAAGCTACCACGGGGCGGAGGGGGAGACAAGGAGACAGGGAGACGTAGGGCGCGTCGAGCAGTCGGCCCATTGCTGCGCGATACGGCGAAAGTGGCCTAGGCAAGGAATGAAGGCGCCGCTATGCCGTGGCTTCACCAGATGTCGCGTAACGAAAGTCGCCCAAACTTCGTGGGGTTTTACGCCATGCGCCCCCTTATCTGGCTTGCGCCGTTCGCCGTCGCGCTCGCGCCTATGACCGCGGATGCTCAGGCGCCGGATACCGTCGAGGTGCTGCGCCAGGCGTTGAAGCATCCGTCGCGTGAGCCGGCGGCGCGCGATCAGGCGATACGCGAAGGTTGCGCGGGATTGCACGGTATCCCGGAAATGCGGCGCGCCCTGTTGCTGCAAGAGTGGCGCGACGGCGACGCCGATGCCACGATGGCCGACGTGGATCGCGTCCATCGGCAGGCGCTCGTCGATCGCTTTCAGGCGGCCGTGCGTCAGGCGCTGGCGAGCGGCGAAGCGTCGGTGCGGCTGGCGGCCATCGACATGTTGGCCGACCTCGGCGGACGGGCGAGCGCCACTTGTCTTACGCGCGGCTTGACCGGCGACCTCGTGGCCCTGACGGAACAGGGGCCAGCGGAGACGCGCGAGGCCGCTGCCCGTGCGCTGGGACAGATAAGTCCAGACCTGGCGACGGCCCTGCCGGCGCTGGCCCGTCTCCTGGATGAGAAGGAAGAACCCCTGCGCCAGGCCGCCGCGACGGGGTTGGCCGCCATCATGCGCGAGGCGGCGCGGAAGGCCACCGATTCCGAGTCGGGCAGCGATCCTCGCGTGGGCCAGGAACTGGTCGGGGTCGGCGCCGCGGTCTTGCCGGTCGCCGGCCGGGCCGCGAGCGATGCCTCGGCCATCGTGCGCCGTCGCGCCGTCGAGGTCATGGGCTGGGCCGCAACGGCGGCGCTGGGGCAGATCGCCGATCCCCGTAACGCCGAGGATGGCGACGACGCCGCGAGCTACGCGTCTCGCCGAGCCGAGGAGCGCGAGGCTTTGCTCCCGTTGCTGCTGGCGCTCAAGGCACAAGGGCCGGTGCTGGCGCAAACGCTCCGCGACGCCGACGCGCCGGTGCGTGCCCGCGCGCGCCGCGCTCTGGAAATCGTGGGGGAAGCGAGCGCTCGATGGCGCAATCGCTTCTTGCCGGAGTCGCCCGCGGGGGACGACCCATTGCGCGACGCCCTGCGCGTGGCGCTGCCGTCGCTGGTCGCTGGGTTGCACGATCCCGACCGGCAGGCGCGGCAGTCGGCGGTGACGATCCTGGAATCGCTGGACAAGGATGCCTTCCCGGCCGGGACCGATTTGGCCCACGCGCTCGCCGACCCGGATCGCTTCATCCGCTGGGCGGCGGCGCGGACGCTGGGCAAGATCGCTCCGAACGCGGCGCAGGTGGCCGTTCCCGCTTTGATTCCCTTGGTGGCCGATGCCGACCTCGACTTACGACTGACGGCGCTCGGCGCGCTATATCATTACGGCCCCGCGGCGGCGCCGGCGATCGCCGCCGTGGAGGCGGCATTGAAGCCGGACAACGCGACCGATGTGCGCCTCGCCGCCCTCGCGGTCCTCGGCCAAATCGACAGCGCGGCCGCGATTCCCGGAATGACGGCCGCGTTGAGCGATCCGCACGAGCGCGTCCGCGAGGCCGCCGCCCGGACGCTGGGCCATTGTGCTTCCCTGGCCCGACCGGCGCTGCCCGCGCTGGATGGGGCGACCAAAGACCCATCCCTTCGGGTTCGGCGCGCGGCTACGGAAGCCCTGCTGCAAATCGCGTCCGGCTCTTGAATTTTGTTTACGCTTCGCGAAACGTAAACAGATCAGTTCGCCGCGAGCTTACCCAACCTCTCCGACCCGCGCAACGCGGCCCGCTTTTTCCGTCTTTCGCGGCAAACGCGGCCGATTCCGCTCTTGCGTTTTTCCCTCTAGGCCGATAAAAGCCCCGCCCCTTACATTTTCGTAATCCCACGGGAGGACGTTTTCTCGTCGGTGGAGCAGTCCCCTGTACGAGCAGGGAGCTTCTCCGCGTTTCGCAGGGATGACCAGGGCGCGCCATTCGTTGACCGCGTGCTGGAGCCATCCCGACTTTTCGTTTCCTGCCTGGGCGGGCACCCCATCGGTGCCGCCGGGTCTGTCTCGGGTGTGCCTTGGGGGGAATGGTTCCCGCCCCGCACCGGAGACGTCGGAGGTAAGACGCGATGTAATGCGATCGTAACCGAGCAAGGAGTGCTCTCATGACGGCAGTCCGCACCCTGTTTGCGCGCGTTTTCGGACCGTCCGCCGCTTCTCGTACCGCGACCGCCGCCGCCAAGCCGCGGCGCCACCGCCAATCGTGCCGTGCCCGTCTGGAAATCGAGGACCTCGAAGAGAGGACGTTGCTTTCCGGCAACGGCCTCACCGGCCAATACTTTGACAACAACAACTTCACCAACCTGAAAGTCACGCGCACCGATTCCTCGATCAATTTCAATTGGGGCAACAACCACGGGCCGGCCGCCAACGTCGCGGCGACCGAGTACTCCGTTCGCTGGACCGGCTTCGTGCAGCCGCTCTATTCGCAGGCTTATACCTTCTATACGCGCTCGGACGACGGCGTCCGCTTGTGGGTGGACGGCCAACTGATCGTCAACAACTGGAGCCGCCACTCAGCCACGGAGAACAGCGGCGGCATCCGCCTGGTCGCCGGCCAGAAGTACTCCATCAAGATGGAATACTTTCAGGGGACGGGCGACGCGGTGGCGCAATTATCGTGGTCGAGCGCCAGCCAGGCCAAGCAGGTGATCCCGCCGAGCCAGCTGTATACGAACTTGCCGGCGCCGGTGGCTAACCCCGGTCCCTCGGCGCGGCTGTCGGCCGGCAACGTCACCAGCGGCGGCGCCGCCACCAGCACCTTCAGCGTGACCTACAGCGATCGCGACGGCATCAACGCCGCCACGATCAAGACCGGCAACGTCCGCGTCACCGGGCCGAACGGCTTCAACCAGCTGGCGACTCTCGTAAGCGTCGCCGGTTCCTGGGGCACGCGCACCGCCACCTATCGCCTCGCCGCCCCCGGCGGCAAGTGGGACGCCAACGACAACGGCGCCTATGCCGTATCGCTGCAATGGGGCCAGGTGAAAGATGGCCGCGGCAACTACGCCAACGGCGCGACCATCGGCTCGTTCACGGTCGCCGTCCCTGGCACGGATTGGTTCACGACGAACTTGCACGACGCGGGCGTGCGCAACCTCGTCAAGAAGCTGGACGCCGATCGCTCCCTCAGTCGGAACGACGTACTCGCGGTGTTCCGCGCCGTCGAGAGCAACGGCGTCTCGGCGAGTGAATTCATCGACTTGCAAACCGTGGCGCGCAGCGGCAACTACCTCGGCATTTCGGATGCCGTGCGCGACCTGGCCGGCAAGGTGGTCTACGGCGATACGGCCAACGCCCAATATCAAGGGCACGGCCTCGGCAACCTACACGCCGGCAGCAGCGGCGGCCAGCTGGAGCAATTGGTCGGCAAGTGGTTCCTGGGCCACGACCACCCCATGGCCATCGGCAACACCAGCTACGTCGTCGCCGCCGGTTCGCTCTTCGGCAGCGGCCCAAGCTACGCCGACGTCAAGCAAGGCACGGTCGGCGATTGCTATTTCCTGGCGGGGTTGGCGGTGGAGGCCTTCCGAACGCCAAGCAGCATCCGAAGCATGTTCACCGATAACGGCGACGGCACCTTCGCGGTGCGCTTCTTCCACAACGGTAAACCGACCTACGTGACGGTTGACCGCACGGTGCCGACCGACCGCTCGGGCCATTACGTGTACGCCAATTTCCAGGCGTCGGTGGGCAATCCCGCCAATAAGCTATGGGTCGCCTTGGCCGAGAAAGCCTACGCGCAACTGGCCTCCTCGGGATGGAGCCGCTACGGCAGCACGGCCAACTCGTACAGCGCCATCGAGTCGGGTTGGGAAGGGGACGCCGTCGTCCATACCACGGGCAGGACGGAAAGCTATCAGGGTATCGTAGGCAGCCTGGCGGGGTTCAACGCCATCGTTTCCGCCTTCCAGGCGGGCAAGCTGGTGACGCTCGACACCAAGCCGACGACGCAGCCGGCCATCGTGCCGAACCACGTTTACGTCATGGTCGGCTACAACGCGGCGGCGCACACGTTGAATTTGTACAACCCGTGGGGCCGGCCGCAGCAGTTGAGTTGGGGGCAAGTGGCGGGCAACTTCCAGGGATGGAGCAAGACATAACGTTTAGTCGCGATCCGATAGGGGAGCGCGCGGGGTGATATCACCCCCCGCGCTCCCCTTCGGGTCGCGGCCAAACGTAATTTTCCATCGCGGCGACGGTATTGGCGAAGCACGGGAAAGCCGAGATATCGCGCCGGGAACTCGGTCCGCCGCTGTCCCCGTTTTATCGTGCCCGTAATAGCATTGCACGGTCCAAGCATCGAGGCCATCCCGCGGAACACCTTGCCGACGACTGGCTGTTCGCCGTACTCACGATCGAAGCGCCTTTCGGTCGCTTTGAATAAGGCCCATTCCTCGTAGGGATTGAGACCTTAACCGCGCGATTCCCGCTCGGTTTCAGAAACGGCACGCCATTGGGTAAGAGTCATGGCATCATCCCGAAATAGATAGATTTTTTTGACGTGGTCAAGGCGCGGCCGTCGGCCGCGGCGTCACGCGGTCGGTCGGCGCGGGCACCGTCATCTTCTTGGCCGGCTGCGGCGTCGTGCAGCCGGCCAGCGTTCCCAGCAAACAGACGACCATAAGCATTCGCTTCATGGTTCCGACCCGCCGTTTCGGGCGCGGTCACTCGAAGGTAACGGATTCGCGGCCATTGCGCGTCGCCAGCGCGGGCAACATCGACGCGGCGCGGTAGGGCACTATGCGCACTGAGCCGTCCGCGAACGCGAAATTGCCGCCGCCGCCGTGCAAACTCCAAAAGTGAAACTGGTCGCTCACGCTGTCCAGCTTGCCGGGGCCATAGGTGTACGGGCCGTCGGGGCAGTCGGCGCCCGCCGTCGATGCGGGCCACTTGATGTTGCGCTCGGCCGCGCCGAGGACCACGTCGAGCGAACCGCTGTGCAGGTCGCGCGAGTCGGCCTCGCGGTCCCATTGGCCGGCGCCGGAGTACCACCATCCATAGTATAAATCGGTGCTGGGCGGGCGTTCGCCGATCATGATGGTGTTGCCGAGGCCGTCGAGTACGTCGTCGCTGCGGATCTGCGACCGCGAATAGAAGATGCCGTCGCGCGCCCGCAGGTCGGTGCCGCTGACGCCGAGGTAGGAAGTCAACGCCACCGTCAGGCTGCCGACATACTGCACCTGGAGGACTCGGTTGTCGCCAGGGCAGCAGAAGCGTTTCATGACGGTGGAACAGGGCGAATGCGGCGGAATCTGGAAGGGCCATTTCTCGGTCTTATACGCCTCGACGGTCTGGCCCCAGAGAGCGTCCTCGCCCAGCTGGGGCAGGATGGCGCCCATCCAGCTGAGGCCGGGGAACGGCTCCGGGTCGTCGCCCTCGGGAAGCGTGCTGCTGGCGGTCCCTTGCGGGAAGCGGCCGTTATCGACTTCGTAAGCGCGGACGGCGAACGCCAGCTGCCGCAGTTGGTTGCCGCAGTGGACGCGGTTGTAGGCGGCTAGCGCTTTTTGCGCCGCGCCCATGAACAACCCGATCAGAATGGCGACGATGGCTACCACGACCAGCAGTTCCACCAGCGACCAGCCCAGCCGACGCGAACGGCGCTTCATGAGATACGTCCTCGAACGAAAGCGGGCTGTTGGAAAAGGGGTCGGGAGCCATTGCCGGAACGGCCCTTCGGGTGCTTCGCACAATGGCTCCTGACCCCTATTCAAACAGCCCTTCTGGGCAAATGTAGGCGGATGCACTCTTCCCCGCAACAGGAATACCGACGGCCCCGATACTTGCGCGGATTGCGCCGATGAATGACACGGCCTGGGAAGTCATCGTGATTGGCGCCGGCGCGGCCGGG
>JBBSES010000176.1:0-8415 GCA_038239465.1 Gemmatales bacterium | reverse complement strand
GACGCCCCCGCCCCCCGGTGTTCGGGGTTTTGGGGCGACAAACCCCGGGTTTGCGGGGGGGCGCCAACAACCGCGGGTTTCGCCCCCCCCCCCCGGCGTGACTGTCCGTGGCTTTCATTGCAGCTTACTTCTGGTCCGCGCTCGCCACCGATTGGACGGGCATCGCGGCGCCGCCGAGACCTTCGAAAGAAGTCTTGGTCATCTCGCCGGCCTTCACCTGCACCTGCTTGACATCGGTGAAAATTTTCCCGTCGCGGACGACGACCGCCCGCAGCGAGTAACTCTGGGCCATGTCGCTCGGTTCGATGACCGGCGTCTCGAAGAGGCGCTGAGCATTCGTCGAGGTGGTAACGCGGTCGTCGATGAACAGCTTGGCGTCGGCGGGCAGATCGACGAGGATCTTGCCCGAGGCCGGGACCGCCGTCATGTCCTTATTGGCCTTGGGCGGAGCGATCGGCTCGGCGGGCATGGCCGGGGCCGCGGGCGCGGCCGGAGCGGCCGGAGCGGCCGGAGCGGCGGCGGGCGTCATGACTTCGCCGCCGATGCAGCCGCCGCAGCAGCCGTAGCAGCTTTCCGAGCGATGGAACAGCCGGCTCATCAGGCCGCCGCCGTGGCAGCCGAAGCAGCCCGAGCAGCCCATGCAGCCGGTGCAACCCGAGCAGCCGATGCAACCCGAGCAGCCGCCGCCGCAGCCTTCGGAGCGATGCATCAGTCGGCCCAGCAAGCCGCCGTGGCCGCCGCAGCAGCCGGTGCAATCGCCGTAGCAGCTGACGTAAACCACTTCCCCCCCTGCCGGGACTTCACTGCCGCTCGACAGAGCCATCATCAATACCAGACTGTACACTTCACCCTCCCTCTATTGCCGTTGTGTCGGTTTCCCCGTGACCCGAGGCCGAGGCCGCGTCCCGCGGCATGGCCTCTGCCCCTCTAATTCGGTGCGCGGTAAGTGGGCAAATTACAGCAAACTGGAGAACCGGCGCAAGCGGCGAACCGCGCCTGGGGCCATTGTCAAGTCGCGCGGCCCGATCCCGCAACGACTTAGGTGCGATATCGCGCTTCGATTTCCGAACGCGCCGTCTGGCCGCAACCTGCGACCTGTGAGTTTGGGTACGATTGTGTCGCGGCGGGTCGAAAGAGGGGTTGTGCCGCGCGCGGCGATGGTGAGGCACGGATCGATGGGGAGGCACGTCGTTTAAGGCGACGCTTCATCCGAGGACGACGCGATTTCGCCCTCGTCGTGCTTAACTTTCGGCTCCGACGGGAACCAGGCGAGCAGTTGAAGGAGCATCGCCACAAGCAGATAGGTGCCGGCCCAATGGTAGGGCGTTTGATAACGCGCCGCGGGCGGCAACTGAGCCATCACTCGCTGTGGCAAGTCGATCCGCGCGAGAACGAGAGGTGAATGAATGACGCCGAAGAGACTGCACGCCGAGGCAACGCCGAAGACGATCGCCGCGTTTCGCAGTCGGCCGTCGATGATCGCCGCCAGCGCGGCGCCCCAGAGGAGGCTGGTGACGATGACACCATTGGCCAACCAGGTGAGCGTTTGCACCATGCCCGCGGCCGAAGGCGCGGACGGTTTGCCCGCGAGGACCATGCCGAGCGGCACCGTAATCAAGTAGGCCAGGGCCGGCAGCATCGCCAGGGCCACCGCGGGGTAGTGGCGCGTGGGCGTGGCATGAAACGACTGCGCCGTGATCTCCAGGCCGACGAAGATGAGGATGGGGAACAGGGCCGGTTCGGGTAGCCATTCGAAGAGAAGGGTGAAGGCGCCGAGGAAGCCGGCCGCGCCGATGAAGAGCGCGGTGGCGAGGGTATATCCCGAGCGGCCGCCCATCGCCTTGTACGCCGGATGGCCGATGTACGGCGTCGTCTGGATGACGCCGCCGCACAATCCCGCCGCGATGGAGGCCACTCCTTCGGTGAGTAAAACTTGCGTGGTGTCGTAGTCGTCGCCGGCGGCGGCGGCGCTTTCGGTGCAATCGATGCCGCCCACCACGGTGGCCAGCGCGAAGGGCAACATCAGCGGCAGTTTTTCCAGCGACAGGCCAACGACGCGCTCCCACCAGTCACGCTGCCAGACGTCGGCCGGGAGGGGAGCCAGCGCCGCGCTGGCATCCAAGGATACGCTCTCGGCATTCGGCACCAACGGCCAGCCGGTCGCCGCGCCGACGGCCCGGCCGGCGTAATAAATGGCGACGCCCACCAGGACCGCGGCCAGCGCTCCAGGAAGGTTGCCCGGCAAGCGCCGATGCGCCACCAGCGTGACGAGGATAATCACCAAAGAGGCGAGGCCGACCGGGGGAACCTTTGCCACGTCGGTGAGCAACGGCAAAAACGCGATCAGCAAGAGAGCGACGGCCGCCAACGAGCCGAGCAACCCGGCGCGCGGGACGTTCCGGCGCACCCACTGACCACATGGCGCCGCCACCGATTTCAGAACGCCGCATATGACGAGGACCAACGCGCCGACGTGCCAGGCGTAAACCATGGCCGTGTCGCGGTCGCCGGGATGATCATCGAGCCAGTGACGGAGGGCCGGCAGCAGGACGAGCAAGGCGACGGCAAAGGTACTTGGCGTGTCGAGGCCGAGGGGCATCGCCGTCACGTCCGAACGATTCGTCCGGCGCCCCAGTCGGATGGCCATTGCCGCAAACACGAGATCGCCGATGACGACGCCGACGGCCGTCCCCGGTACCATGCGTTCGAGGACGAAGCGCGGCGTGAAGAGATCGTCTTTCGTGCCGGCTATGGTACTCAGGAGGATGATGAGGACGGCGACGTTGTCGAGCGCCAGGCCGAAGAAGGCGTTGATGTCGCCGCGGCCAAGCCAGGGAGGGCTACGCATGGTGGGAGAAAAGCAAAAACCCCGCTGAACTTCCTGCAAGCAGGCTGAACAGCGGGGCCGGAACAGAGAAGAGGCCGAAGAAGATAGGTAGTGTATAAATAGCGAAGCGGGAAAAGTCAAGAGGAAATCAAAGAAAAAAGGAAGAAAGTGCTTGAGGCGCTTATCGGGATTCGGGCGATCTATGGCGCAACGTCAATTCTTGAATGGGGATAAGATGCACAGGGGCGGCAGGCATGGCAGGAGCATTGGCTTTCGACGGACAGGCACACCCACCTCCGCAGCCCGATTTGCGACCACCCCAGGTACGCCACGAGGAGCGGAAGAGGTAACTGGAGGCAATACAAACGATCACGAGCGTGACGAAGGTTTGCCAGTCCATGCGAGAAATCCCCGCGTTCGTTTGGAGGCGACTCGATAGGGAAGCGCGGAGTGCGCGAAACGTAAACGGATCGCGCCTAAACCATCCACGTCGAACCGATCCACGTTCCCACCTGGTAGACCACCAGCGCCCCGACATAGGCCAGAACCGTCATATAAACGAACGTAAACGCGGGCCAGCGCCAGCTGTTGGTCTCGCGGCGAATGACGGCCAGAGTGGAAGCACACTGGCAGCATAGCGCGAAGAAGACCATGAGCGACAGGGCCACCGGGATCGTGTACACCGGCGCCGCGGCGGAGTCGTCGTTCCACCGGGCTTGCTTGAGGGCCGCGAACAGTTCGCTCCCTTCGGGATCCTCGCGGATTTCCTCGCTGTCCGCTTTGCCGACCCTGTAGACGATGCCGAGCGTGCCGACCACGACCTCGCGCGCCGGGAAGCTGGCGAGCGCCGCCACGCCGATGCGCCAGTCCCAGCCCAAAGGACGCACGGCCGGCTCGATGGCCTGCCCCATCTGCCCGAGATAGCTGTTCTTCTTCCAGGCCATCTCCAGCGCGTGAATGCGTTCGTCCACTGGCTTGAGCGCTTCTTCCAGCGGTTCCATTTCCTTCTTGGCCGGCGCCAACGCGGCGGTCAATTCCTCGATGCGTCGGTCGCGCTCGGCGACGCGCGCTTCCCTCGGCGGACCAATCAGGCCATAGAGAGTGAAGAGGTTCGCCCCCGTGTCGTCCCTCTTCGCCTGCCGTTCGAGTTGGCGCAATTCCTTGCGTTCGGGGGCCGTCTTCTCCTCCCATTCCTTCAGTTGCTTGCGTTGCGTTTCCACTGGCTCTTCGGCTTTTTCGATCAGGTCGGCGAAACTATTTCCCTCGGCGTCGTGGCGCGGGAAATAGAGCAGCGCCCATACCACGACCATGCTGGCGAGGATGATCGAGCCGGCGCGGCGCAGGAAGGCCCAGCCGCTGTCCACCATGCGCCGCGCCACCTGACGCAGCGAAGGGCGTTTGTAGAGCGGCATTTCCATAACGAAGACCGGAGTTTCGCCGCGGAGCAGGGTGCGCTTCAGCGCGAAGGCGACGAGCGGCGCCGTCACCAGGCCGATGGCGTACATGCAAAACATGATGAGGCCCGGCATCCACCAGGGATGGCCCTCGGTGAAGAAGGCGGCGATGAGCAGAACGTAGACCGGCAGCCGAGCCGAGCAACTCATGAGCGGCGCCACGACGATCGTGGCCAAACGGTCGCGGCGGTTCTCGATGACGCGCGTCGCCATGATGCCGGGAACGGCGCACGCCACGGACGAAAGCATCGGGATGAACGACTTGCCGCTCAGGCCGGCGCGGGCCATGAGTTTGTCCATGAGGAAGGCGGCGCGGGCCATGTAGCCGCAATCCTCGAGGATGGCAATGAAGCCAAAGAGAATGACGATCTGTGGCAAGAAGACGATGACGGCGCCGACGCCTTCGAGGATGCCGTCAATGAGGAGACTGGCCAGCGGTCCCGCGGGGATGACGCCGCGCAGCAAGGCGGCGCCCCAGTCCTTGCCGCTGGCGAGCAGCTTCATGACCGGCTTGGCCCACTCGAAGATGGCCATGAAGACGACGAACATGACGGCCAGGAAAATCAGCGTGCCCCATATCTTGTGGGTAAGGACACGGTCGAGTCGGTCGGTCCAGGAGACGGGACGGCGGTCGGGCCGATGCACGCAGCCGGCCGTCGCCTGCCGGATCCAGGCATAGCGCGTCCGCGCCTCGATGCCGGGCACGCCGCAGCCGGCTTCGGTCAAGCGCTTGCGTGCCCCGGCCACTTTCGCGGATAAACCGTCGTCACGCGCCGCCAAGTGCTGTTCCGTGGTGCCGCCCACGTCGAGAAGGAGTCGGCGCACCAGGAACAGTTCCGGGGCGCCGGACATTCCCTCGCGCAAAGCCGCCACTTCGCGCTCGAAGGTTTCGGGAAACGTGGGGCTATTAGGGATATTGTCGTCGTCGGCCGCCGCCACGAGCGCCTGTTTCAAGGCGTCGAGGCCCTTGCCTTTGTTAGCCTGGATCGGCACCACCCGGCAGCCGAGTTGCCGGCCGAGGCGTTCGGCGTCGATACTCACGCCTTGCCCGGTGGCCACGTCGATCATGTTCAGCGCCACGACGACGGGGACGCCCACCTCCAGCGCTTGCGTGGTCAGGTAGAGATTGCGATCCAGATTCGACGCATCGACGATGGAGAGGATCGCGTCGGGCCGAGGTTCGCCGGGTTGATGGCCCAGGACCAGATCGACGGCCACCATCTCGTCAGGACTGCGCGGCGCCAGGCTATAGGTGCCGGGCAAATCGACGAGGTCGAAGACGCGCTCGCCGACGCGTAGCTGCCCCTTCTTGGTCTCGACGGTGACGCCAGGATAGTTGCCGACGCGCTGCCGCATTCCGGCCAGGGCATTGAAGAGCGTCGTCTTGCCGGTATTCGGATTGCCGACCAGGGCGACGGTACAGGTCGCGGACGTTTTGAGCCGAGGAGCCGGCAAATCGACGCTCGGGGAGCTACTCATGGAGAGTTCCTTTCGCCCGCGTTCAGCAGGGCGATGCCGATGCAGGCCGCCTCGCGCCGGCGCAGGCTGAGTCGATAATCGCGCAGGCGAAATTCCAGCGGATCGCCCAGTGGGGCGATGGCGGTCATTTCCACGTCTTCGCCCTCGAAGAGGCCCATTTCCATCAGGCGTTGCAGAAGCCCCGGTTCGCCGGCAAGGGAGAGGATGCGTCCGCGTTGGCCAACGCGCAACTCATCGAGGCGGAGGGAAGCGGCGGAAGGAGTCATCGCGCGGCACACCCGCTCTCGTGCAGGCCAATGGGGACGACGAGGATGTGCATCGCCTGCTCGCCGCGGAGACACAAGCGTGCCCCGCCGACGCGCAAGAGACAGGGACTACCCGGCTGCAAAACCTGAACGCGGCTGCCAACGCGGATGCCTAGCTCGGCCATGCGGCCAACCCAGGCCGGTTCGCCGTGAATTTCAGCGACTTCGGCCCACTCGCCGACGCCCAGTAGTTCGAGGGGGAGTAGAATGCCCATGCTCATCGCTGGCCACCCGTCGCGGCAGGATTGCTATTGAGATTCAATCTCAGTCACCAATGTATCCGGGATTTCGGACGTGTCAAGGAGGTTGCCTGCATGTCTCTGCCCTACGACGCCACGCTGAAAGACATGGCCCGTGAGAATCCGCCCCGCTTCTTGAGCACGTTCGCTAGCGGCGTTCACGAGCCAGTAACGCTGCTCAACGTCGATCTGTCCACGGTGACGACGACCACCGATCTGGTGTTCGGCCTGGGCGATCCGTTGGACGAAGTGATCCACATCGAATGTCAGGCGAGCGCGTCGGAAACGCTGCACCGCGACCTGCTGGCGCGGAACGCGCTGCTGCATCGGCATTATCGCGTGCCGGTGCATAGTATCGTCCTGTTGCTGCGCAGCGAGGCCAGCCACCGCACGCTGACGGGCAACCTCCGCTACCGAGAACGGCCGGGGCGGGGTAAAATGGATTTCGAGTACGGGGTCATCAACTTGTGGGAACGGCCGGCCGAAGCGTTGCTCGCGGGTCCACTGGCCACAGTGCCTTTAGCCGTCCTGGGCCAACTGGCGACTGGCGTGCCGCTGGCCGATGCGCTGGCACCGATCGCCCATCGGCTGGTCGAGCGACTCACGGGCGAGGCGTCGCAAGACCAGGCGCGACGGCTACTGACTTCGGCGTTCGTTCTTAGCGGAATGCGCGTTCAGCGAACGGTGGCCCGAACCCTTTTCATGGGAGTGCAAGCGATGCGCGAATCGGATACGTACATGGCGATTCTGGAAGAAGGCGAAATAACCGGAGCCTTTAAGGTCTTCTTGCGCCTGGGACGCAAATGTTTTGGCGAACCAGACGCCGCTACGATGGCGACATTACGAGCGATCACTGAAGTCGAGCGGTTCGAGCGCTTGAACGAACGAGTTCCCGGGGTATCCAGCTGGCAAGAACTCTTACAAACGCCTTGACGCCTCGGTCGCCTCAATCCAGCCGTGCTTCCGCGATCGCCTCCGCGCGCATCGCCCGGAAGCGGCGCATCGTCTCCTCCACGCGCGGCGATAGTGTCCAGCGCCGATACGCGCCCCACGTCCTTTCCGCTCTATCCGCCTGCTCCTCGAAACTTTCGCGGTAAACGATGCGGCCGGCTTGCACCAGCGGCACGAAGAGCGCCTCTCCGTCCACTGTTTCCCTGTCCTCCGCGACGACCAACGTGTCGTCCTGGGCGAAGACGCGCAACGTGCCGCCCAGCGATTCCTTGCCGGGCGAGTTGGAAAACTTGACGTTCGGATGCTCGCCAGTCGCGCTGCGTTTGAACACGGCCGCAACGGTGTCGCGCTGGACCAAACGCCACCAGTAACCGCCGGCGCCGGGAAAGAGCAGGGTCGGCTCCACGCCCGTCGCTTGCCGAAAGTGGTGGTACACCTTACGCACCACATCCGGCGTCACCTCGTCCTCGAAGACGATGGTGCGCGGCGACAGACCGGCCTGGCGCATGCGCTCGAAGTACAAGACGCACTGCCCGGCCACGTCGCCGGAATCGACGCGGATGCCCACGCGGTCATGGTCCGGGTGCGCCCGCATCACCCGCAGGGCGTTGCGTAAGCCCACGGTCTCGGCATCGACCAAATCGCACAGCAGCGCCGCGTTGCCCATCGAGGAAACGAAGCGGTCCATCATCTCGTATTCGGCGTCGGCGAGCGGGCGGTCGAACGACTGGGCGGCCTTCATCATTTCGTGGCCAACGGTCCCGACGGAGCGGAATAGCTCGGGATAGAGGAACTCGGCCGTATCGTTGGAAGTCAGTTGGCCCCGGCCGCCCACGTAGCGGGCCAGCAAGAGAATCAAATGGGAAACCTCGGTCGGCGACGAACGCAAACCGAACTCGGCGTCGCGCGGCGTGGCCTGGCGCATAAGCCGTGCTTTGGTCGCCTGGATGACCGGGGCGAAATACCGGCACATGGCCGGCTCCAGGTACGACACCGCCCCGCCCATCCCCTCGAACGACAGGCAGGGCACGCCGGCGAGAAAGGTCTGACCGCCGGGAAAGCCGTGAATATCGACGGGTAGATATATGTCATGATCTTGATGGGATGCCAGGATTGCGTCCCACATGGCGTGCGGAAACGCCTGGACGGCCGAGCGCTCG